>NZ_JBEOSA010000002.1:0-232574 GCF_040302625.1 Kitasatospora sp. NPDC097643
GCGCCTCATCTGGCGGTCGAACAGGGCGAGCACTTCTTCATGATCCATCCGCCCACTCCAGCATGAGGGCTGCCGACCGAGCAGGAGTTCGCCCGGGCGCACGGGGCCTCCGTGAGCACCGTCCGCCGCGCCGTCGCCGAGCTGGTCGCCGAGGCACTCGTGGTGCGCCGCGGCTGGGCCGACTTCTCGCGCAGGGCCGTGGTTGGCACGGATCCGGGGAGGGCGGGATGCCCGCCCGTCCCCGGAGGTCCGTCAGTAGCAGCGGTAGTCGTTCGTGCCCTGGTAGCTGCTGCTTCCGTTCACCGACCAGTAGTAGACGGTGTAGTGGCCGTACCGGAACCCGTTGCCGCCGGTGTAGGTGTACTGGAGGTACTGGGTCCAGCCGGTGGCGCCGCCGTTGGCGCTGTTGTTGTTGGTGTACGAGCCCGGGCAGCCCAGGCCGGTGAGGTTCGCGGGCCCGGTGGCGGCGGAGGCGGTGCCGGTGAGGCCGAGGGCGAGCACCCCGGCGACGGCGGTGGTGACGGCGGCCTTGACGACAGTGCGCATGGTTCCTTGCCTTTCGTTGGGACGGAAGGTTCACAGGAAGTGCCGGCCCCGGTGTCGCGATCACCGTCGGCCGCGGAAGATCCTCTGGTCCCGCCCGCCCGCGCGTCAATGGTCTGGACCAAAATTGGTCTGGACCGAACGGGAGGGCGGCCACCGCCCCCGGTTTCGTCCGGAATCCGGAACGTCGGTGCGCTGAGCTGGAGTTGACTCGAAGGCCCTCGGTCGCCCGGCCGGGTCGTTCGAGGACTTCGTCGCCCGGTCCGCCGCCGGGGGCCGCTGGAACTGACCTGCCGTAGGCTTCCGGGATGCTCGACGATCGGCTCCGCCTCACCGTCCTGGGAAGTGCCAGCCCTTACCCGGGCCCGGACAACCCGTGCTCCGGCTACCTGGTCTCCAGCGGCGCGACGCACGTCTGGGTCGACGCGGGCACCGGGACGCTGGGCCCGCTGCGACGGCACGTGCGGCTGGACGAGCTGTCGGCGATCTGGATCTCGCACCTGCACGCCGACCACTGCGCGGACCTGCTCACCGCGTTCTACGGCGCCCGGTACGCGGACCTCCGGCTCGCCGCGCCGATCCCGCTCTACGGGCCGCCGGGCATCGCCGACCGGCTGGCGGACTTCCTGACCAACACGGCGGTCCGCAGCCCGATCGAATCCGCTTTCGCGGTCACCGAGTTGACCGACGGGCACCGGGTGTCCGTCGGCCCGCCCGGTGAGCCGGGCCAATCCGACCAACTCGTCCTGACCAGCCGGGCCGTGCGGCACGACGTCCCGGCGTTCGCCCTGCGGGTCGACGGCGCCGGCCGGTCGCTGGTCTACTCCGGGGACTCCGCGCCGTGCGCCGCCCTCACCGAACTGGCCTCCGGGTGCGACGCGTTGCTGTGCGAGGCCGACCTCGCGCAGGCGCCCGCCGCCGGCGAGCCGCAGGTGCACCACACCCCCGAGGACGCCGGTGACACCGCCACCGCCGCCCGGGCAGGCCGCCTGATCGTCACCCACCTCGGGCCGTTCCTGACCCCGGAGCCGGCGGTGGCCCGGGCCGCGACCCGGTTCGCCGGACCGGTCGACTACGCCGCGCCGGGCAGCCGCTTCAGCCTCTGATCCTGGCTCAACCGCCGACCCGGACGACGTACTTGCCGGTCGCCCGCCGTTCCGCCATGGCGTCGTGCGCGGCGGGGACGTCGGCGAGGCCGGGCAGTTCGGTGACCGGCAGCTCCAGCCCGCCGGCGGCGAGCAGGTCGACCACCCGGCGGATCGCGCGGGCCAGTCGGTCCGGGGCGGTGGCGGCCAGGAAGCGGTGGCTGAAGCCGGTGACGGTGAGGTTCCCGGCGATCAGCCGGCTCAGCGGCGGCAGGTCGGCGACGGCGCCGCCGCCCGCGTTGCCGAACAGGACGATCCGGCCGCCCGGCGCGGTGACGTCCAGGTCGAGCTCCAGGGCCTCGGTGCCCAGCGGGTCGAGCACGAGGTCGACGCCCCGGCCGTCGGTGGCCGCCTTGACGGCGTCGCCGAGGCCTCCGTCGCGGGCGAAGGCGGCGTCGTACCCGGACGCCACGACGGCCGCGGCCTTCTCCGGGCGGCCCACCGTGCCGATCAGCCGGCCGCCGCCGAGCAGCGGGACCAGCTGGGCGATCGCCCCGCCGATGCCGCCGCCGGCCGAGTGCACCAGGACGGTGTCGCCGGGGGTGAAGCGGCCCGCGTCGGTCAGCAGCAGCACGGCGGTGGCCAGGCCGAGCGGGACGGCGGCCGCCTCGCGCAGCGCGAGCCCGTCCGGGAGCGGCACGGTGAGCGCGGCCTCGGCGACCACCACCTCGGCCAGCCCGCCGCCGACCGGCGCGGCCACCACCCGGTCGCCCACCGTCAGGCCGGTGACGCCCTCGCCGACGGCCCGGACGGTGCCGGAGACCTCCTTGCCCGGCCGGTACGGCCAGCCACCCGCGTAGGCGGCGTCGCCCCGGCGGGTCATCACGTCGACGAAGTTCAGCCCGGCGTAGGCGACGTCCACCGCCACCTGGCCCGGTCCGGGCTGCGGCGCCTCGACCTCCTGCACCTCCGAGTTCTCGGCCCCGCCGGGTGCGGTCATCACCAGTGCGCGCATGGCGCTCCCCCTCAACTACGATGTTCGACGAACGACGAAATTGACGTGCCCAGTGGTACCACGCAGTTTCGATGATTGTCGAACATCCGAGATCAAGGAGGTTGGCCCGTGTCTCGCAGCAGCCGACGCCGTACGCCGCTCGCCCACCCCGCGACCGGCGAGATCGACCTGCTCGACGTGCTCCACGCGCTCTCCGACCCCACCCGGATGACCATCGTGCGCACCCTGCGCGCCGAACCCGAACGCGCCTGCGGCACCTTCCCGGTGGACGTCGCGGCCTCCACCCTCAGCCACCACTTCAAGGTGCTGCGCGAGTCCGGCCTGATCCGCCAGCGCGAGGAGGCCAACCGCCGGCTCACCGCCCTGCGCGCCGCCGACCTGGAGGAACGCTTCCCGGGCCTGCTGGACACCGTCCTCACCGCGTACGCGCAGGGGTAGGGCCGTCAACGACTCAGCTGGGCAGAGGCCCGGTTTCCTCCTGCGCGGTGCCGGCGGTGGTACGAGACGGTGACGGCCGCGAGCAGCGGGCCCCAGGCGACCGCGGGCAGGTAGAGGAAGCCGACCAGGGTGTGGCCCAGCGGGGTCATGTTCGGGTGCGATACCGCCCACCAGGCAGCGAACGGGGTCCACAGGACGACCAGCCCGGCGGCCCCCAGTGAGGCCGCGAGGACGACCCGGCGCGGGTTCAGCCGCCGCCCGCCGAGGACCGGGAGCCAACGCGGCGCCACCGTGCCCCAGGACTGCACCAGCCCCAGGGTGAGCAGCGCCAGCGCCTCGGTGAGCACGCTCAGCGTCACCGGCCACACGCCGTCCCACCCGGTGAACCCCACCGCGCGGTAGCCCTCGTCCGTGTAGCCGCCGTGCCAGCCCGCGACCAGTGCCAGCCGCCACAGGCCCGCCGGCAGCGCGGTCACCGCGGCGACGTGGGCGGCGCGAACGGCCCAGCGGGGCGGCGGCGGAACGGAACCGGCGGCGGTGGTGGTGGCGGCGGTCTGCGGCGTCGTCATGCGTCCACCCTCCCGCCGGGGCCCGGTCCGGGTCGTCCGCCCGCCGACGGGCTTCGCGCCGATCCCTCCCTCGGGCGGGGGAGCCGCCCGTCATCGGCGCGCCGGAGCCGGGCCCGTCGGCACGTCAGCCGATGCGTCAGCCGACACGTCAGCCGACACGTCGGCCGACACGTCGGCCGATGCGTCGGCCGGTACGTCGGCCGGTACGTCAGCGCAGGCGCGAAGAGGACAGGATCGACGCCAGGTGCGCCACCACCATGCCCCAGGTGATCACCGTGATGCCCGCGACCGTCGCCCGGGTCGCGTCGAGGTTGCCGAGCCCCGCGTCCACGACGGCCGCCGCCAGCAGCACCAGGGACGCCTCGATGCCGTTCGTCACCCGGTGGATCTTGAACAGGGAGGCGAGCCGCCGCGCGGTCGCGATGCCCTGGGAGCGCGGCTGGGTGGACTCCTCGTCCGCCGGCGGACGCCCGCTGCGGGCCCGGGCCACGTCCACCAGGTCCGTCGAGGCCTTCAGCAGCACCACGCCCAGTGCCGCCGCCAGACCCACCGAGACCCACAGTTCCGACCCGCCCCGGGCCGCCCGCACGCCCGCGCCGATCATCAGCGCCGCGTCCGCCAGGTAGGCGCCGAGCCGGTCGACGTACACCCCGGCCATGCTGAACTGGCGCTTCCAGCGGGCCACTTCGCCGTCCACGCAGTCGAAGAGCAGGAACAGCTGGAACAGCACCGCCGCCAGCACCGCGCCGGTCAGACCGGGGATCAGCAGGGCCGCACCGCCGCCGACCCCGCAGACCACCATCACCCAGGTGAGCGTGTTCGGCGACACCGACGTGCGCACCAGCCGCCGGGTCGTCCGCAGCGAGAGGCGCCGCATGTACAGCCGGCCCGCCCAGTGCTCACCGTTGCGGCTCTGCAGTTTGGCCTGCGGCTGGCAGACCTCGCGCAGCTCCGCGAGTGCCGGAGTAGCCACCATGACGAATCCCTCCACCTGTTCCGAGACGACCCCCCGGCACAGGCTAAGGCCTCCCGGACACCCCTCCTGACCAGCCCGAACCGGCCCGCACACCCCCGGGACCGCGCAAAAACGGTGTGCCGACGCACGACCCCCCGGGCTAGGCTGCGCGGGTTCGCCGCAACCGCGGGGCCGGGCCCGATCGCCCGCCCCCGCAAGCCGGTTGGGGCGAGGACCAGGCCCCCGGGACGGAACGAGGAGAGCTGACCATGGTGACCACGGGCGCGGCGCAGAGCCCCGGCCTTGCCGAGCTGCTCGACCGCCACCGGCCGCAGGGCCCCACCGAGACCGCCGACCTGGCCCGCGCCCGCCGCCTGGTCGGCGCCGCCGACGCCTGGGACCGCGGCACCCCGCTGCACTTCACCGCCTCCGCGCTGATCGTCCACCCGCCCACCCGGAGCGTCCTGCTGCGCTGGCACGTCCGCCAGCAGGCCTGGCTCCAGGTCGGCGGCCACGGCGACCCGGGGGAGACGCTGCCCCTGGACATTGCCCTGCGCGAGGGCCTGGAGGAGACCGGGCTGACCGACCTCGCCCCGTGGCCCGACGCCGGTCTCGTCCACCTCGCCGTCGTCCCCGTCCCGGCCTCGCCCGTCGAACCGGCTCACGAACACGCGGACCTGCGCTTCCTGCTCGCCACCGGCACCCCCGACGCGGCCCGCCCGGAGAACCCGGCCTCCCCGCTGGAGTGGCTCACCGTCGACGAGGCCAGGCAGCGCACCACCGAGGCGAACTTCCGCGAAACCCTCGACCGCGCCGCCCGCCTGCTCGCCTGACCTCGACCTCGACCTCGACCTCGACCTCGACCTCGACCTGGAGAACCCCCGGATGCACACCGACCAGATCCTCGTCTTCGACGCCGACGACACCCTCTGGGAGAACAACGTCCTCTTCGAGCGCGTCATCGACGGCTTCCTGACCTGGGTCTCCGCCCCGGCCGACCGGGACCGTGCCCGGACCGTCCTGGACGAGGTCGAGGCCGCCAACTCCGCCGCCCTCGGCTACGGCACCGCCGTCTTCCGGCAGAGCCTCGCCGACTGCGTCCAGCGGCTCACCGGCCGCATCCCGTCGGTCGAGGAGCAGGCCCGGATCGACGAGCTGCTCACGCCGCTCACCACCCGCGAGGTCGAGCTGATCCCCGGCGTCGCCGACACCCTCGCGCAGCTCGCCGAGCGCCACCACCTGCTGCTGCTCACCAAGGGCGACCAGGACGAGCAGCAGAGCAAGGTCGCGGCCTCCGCGCTCGACCACCACTTCCGCGGCGTCCACATCGTCGCCGAGAAGTCGGTCGACACCTACCGGCGGCTGACCGCCGAGCTCGGCCTCGACGTCGACCGGACCTGGATGATCGGCAACTCGCCCAAGTCCGACATCGCGCCCGCCCGCGGGGCAGGCCTGCGCACGGTCTTCATCCCGCACGAGCACACCTGGGTGCTGGAACACGCGGAGCTCGGCCCGGACGAGGCGACGCTGCAGCTCAAGACCTTCCCCGAACTGCTGCGCCACTTCTGACCACGGCCATGACGGGCCGGTACGGCTACACCACGAGCGCGGCCGCCGGGGCCTGCGCCCCGTCCCGGTACAGCCAGGCCCGCTCGGTCGCCGACCAGACGCTCGTCGTCAGCAGGTAGAGCCCGGCGGCGACCGGCACCAGCGCCGCGAACAGCACCGAACCGAACGACAGGTACGGCAGCAGCCCCGCCCCCGGCTGGGGCGTGGGCTGCGCCGCCGCCGCGCGCCGGGCCCGGCGGAAGTTGACGAACCCGACCGCCGCCAGCCCCGCGTACAGCAGCCCGAACACCACCAGCTGCCCGGCCCCCTGCGCACCCCCGACGTGCAGGCCCAGCGGAACCCCGAACAGGGTGTGGTCCAGCAGGTCGTTCGGGGTGGTGAAGAGGCGGTACATCACCGAGAAGAACGGGATCTGCACCAGCACCGGCAGACACCCCGCGAACGGCGAGACCTGCTCCTTCCGGTACAGCTCGGCCAGCGCCTCCCGCTGCTTCTCCGGGCGGTTCTTGAACCTCTTGTTCAGCTCGGCGACCTTCGGCGCCAGCCGCGCCCGGGACTTCTCCCCGCGCGCCGCCGCCCGCGCCAGCGGGTGCAGGGCCAGCCGGACGGCGACGGTGAACAGGACGATCGCCAGGGCGGTCGGCAGGACGTGGGCGAGCGAGGCGACGGCGGCGTGGGCCACGGCGACGGCCGGGTCGAGGACAGCGAGAACGGACATGATGGAGCGAGCCCTCCGGGGTCTCGGAACACGAGTGGTCGACGGAGGACGGCCGCGGAACTACGGCGGACTGCCCGACTGCAACGGGCAGTGAAGGACTACGCGGCCGCCAGGGCCGCACCCGGTGCCCTCGGGCGTCGCCTGCCCCGGGCATCCGGATCACGCTGCGGAAGGAAGGCCGTACGGAACGCCCGGCGCCGCAGCACACCGCTGCGCACCACCGCGGGCGCCCGCGCCCCCAGCAGTCGCGCCCCGGCCAACGTGCCCGCGACGGCTCCCGCCACCAGCACCACGGCCGCGACCGCCGCCACCGACGTCAGCGTCCGCCCGTCGGCCACCCACTCCCCGGTCAGCACCCGGAGCAGCCCGAGCAGCATCGCGACGATGTTCATGCCCCGCTCTCCCCTCGGTGCCGCCGTTCCGGGCGCTCCGGCTACTCCGGGCGCCTCGGCTGCTTCACAGATCGAGGACGATCATAGGGCTCGCCCGGTTCCCGTTTCGAGACCCGCACAGGACCGGGGCCCGTGCGGGATCCGTAGCCAACGGTGCTACACGGGGCTACCTTGGGGAGCATGAAGACGATTACCCAGCGGGAGTTCCGGAACAACTCCGCCGCGGTGATGGACGCGGTGGAGGCCGGGGAGACCTTCCACATCACCAGGAACGGGGTCGAGGTCGCGGAGCTGCGGCCGGTGGCGGGCCGGCGGCGGCTCACCGCGGAGGAGCTGGTGGCCCGGCACGTGAAGCTGCCGCGGGTGGACTACCAGGAGATGCGCAAGGAGGCCGAGGAGTACTTCGGGCCGGAGGAACTGGTGGGGGACGAGGGCGACGACCCGTTCGAGCGGCGGCGTGGCTGAGCGGCGGCGGGCGCCCCGGCGGCGGCCGGCCGGGGTGCTGGACACCTGCGTCTACATCGACCTGGCGCTGCTGAGCCCGGCCGATCTGCCGGCCGTCCCGGAGCTGACCGCGATCACCTTCGCCGAGTTGCAGCAGGGCGTGTCGATGGCCCGCGACCCGGTGAGCCGGGCGGCACGGCTGGAGGTGCTGGGCGCGGCGATGGCGGACTTCGACCCGCTGCCCTTCGACGCGGCCGCCGCGGCCCGCTACGGCACGCTGGTGACGCTCACCATCGCGGCGGGCCGACAGCCGCGGCCGCGCCGGATCGACCTGATGATCGCCGCGGTCGCCTCGGCGCACGGCCTGCCGCTCTACACCCGCAACGTCGCGGACTTCCGGGGGCTGGGCTCGGCGGTGGAGATCATTGGGATTTGAGGGTGCCGGCGCCGAGCCGGTCCTCGCCGGTGACCTGCCGCTTCCCCAGAGGGCTCATCTGACGATCGCATGAGCCGAGCTGAGGGGGCGGCAGGAACCCGGTGAACCTCCTCAGTCCAGCCGCACCGTCGTCCCCGTGGCGGCCGAGGCGCGGGCGGCCTCCAGGACGGTGAGCGTGGCCACCGCGTCGTGCGGGTCGACCGGGGGCGGGGTGCCGGGGGCGGCGAGGGCGGCGGCGATGCCGGCGTAGTAGGCGGGGTAGTCGCCCGGGTCGGTGGGGAGGGTGATGGCGGACTCGTCGGTGCCGAGGGTGCCGTAGTGGGCTGGCTGGTCGGTTCCCCAGGGGCGGCTGTCGTCGGGGCGCAGGCCGGCCCGCAGGTCGGCCTCCTGCGGGTCCATGCCGGGCTTGACGTAGCCGGCGGTGTCGCCGAGCACCCGCAGCCGCGGGCCGATCAGCGGGGTGATGGCGCTGGTCCACAGGTGCGAGCGGGTGCCGGAGGCGTGGGTGAGGGCGAGGAAGGCGTCGTCGTCGACGACCGCGCCGTCCCGGCGGACGTCGATCTCCGCGTACACCGTCTCGACCGGCCCGAACAGGGTGAGCGCCTGGTCGACCAGGTGGCTGCCCAGGTCGTACAGCGTGCCGCCGACCTCGGCGGGGTCGGCGAGCTCGCGCCAGCCGGCCTTGGGCTTGGGGCGGAACCGCTCGAAGCGGGACTCGAAGCGGTGCACCCGGCCGAGCGCGCCGCCGCGCACCAGCCGGGTGGCGGTGAGGAAGTCGCCGTCCCAGCGCCGGTTCTGGAAGACGGAGAGCAGGACGCCCCGGGCCTCGGCGAGCCGGCACAGTTCCAGCGCCTCGGCGGCCGTGCCCGCCAGCGGCTTGTCGACGACGGTGGCCAGCCCGGCGCGCAGGGCGGCGCGGGCGAGCGGGGCGTGGGTGCGGTTGGGGGAGGCGATGACGACCAGGTCGAGCGCGTCGGGGTCGGCGAGCAGCTGGTCGGGGGTGTCCAGGGCGCGGGCGCCGGGGTGTTCGTGGTGCAGCTGGGCGCGGCGCTCGGGGTTGGCGGTGACCACGGCGTCCAGTCGCAGCCCCGGGGTGGTGGCGATGAGCGGGGCGTGGAAGGCGGAGCCGGCCAGGCCGTAGCCGATCAGGCCGACGCGGAGCGGCCGGTCGGGCAGGGGGTGGGGGGTCTGCGGTGTCATGAGCCCCACTCAATCACGGGGTGCCCGGTTGCTCCTGGTTTCGGTGGGGGTCCGTGCTGCCGGGCACCTCTGCGCTGTCCGGGAAGACCGCCGGTTCGTGGTCGGGGCAGTCGAGGCGCAGCCGGCCGTCGCCGAACGGCGCGTCGACGAAGTCGCAGTGGTGCGGGGCGTGCGGGTCCTCGGGGTGGGCGTCGGGCCGGTAGAAGCGGCAGGTGACGCAGGTGCGGGAGACCGGGATGGCGCCGTGGCGCTGGAGCGTGCGGATCATCGTGGTGGTGCCCCGGAGCATGGCGGCGACGGTGTCCCCGTCGAGGGCGTCGAGCGCCTCGGCCAGCGGGGGCGGGACGACGGCGAGCCGTTCGGCCTCGGTGCGTCCGGACTCGGTGAGGCGCAGGGTGACGGCGCGGGAGTCCGCCCGGTCGCGTTGACGGTCCACCAGTTCCTTGCCGACGAGGGTGCGGACGGCGTCGCTGACGGTGGGTGCGGTGGAGGCGAGGGCGGTGACGATCTCGCCCTGGCGGCGTGGCCGTTGGTCGCCGGCGAGGAACAGCAGGATGTCGGCCTGGAGCGGGGTGAGCCGGACCGGCCCGCCGTGGTGCCAGGTGCTCAGGCGGACGGCCTGGCCGAGCCTGGTCAGTCCGATGAGCAGCTGTTCGCTGGGCGAGAGCCCCGGCAGCTGATCCGCCATCGCGTCCGGCCTCCTTCCCGTGGGCCTGTGGGGGTGCGCCTTCCGGCCGCTCTTGCATTCTAGGCAGTGCCAACTATATTTGGCTCTGCCAACAACAACTTGGCACTGCCAACGAACGTGAAACGCGAACCGCGAAACGGAGCACAGCCATGCCTCGACTCGGCACCGTCGACCCCGCGACCGCCGAACCCGCCGCCAAGGCCCTCCTCGACAAGGTCGAGCGGGCCCTCGGCGTCACGCCGAACATGATGCGTGCGATGGCCTCCTCGCCCGCCGTCCTCGACGCCTACCTCTCGTTCAGCGGGGCCCTGGCCAAGGGCCGCCTCGGGGCCGGTCTGCGCGAGCAGATCGCCCTGGTCACCGCCGTCGAGAACGCCTGCGACTACTGCTTCGCCGCCCACCACGTGCTCGGCGCCAAGGCGGGCGTCAGCCAGGCCGACCTCGCCGCCGGCGGCCACGCCGCGGCCGCCGACCCGAAGGAGGCCGCGGCCCTGCGGTTCGCCCGGGCGGTGCTCCGCAGCAAGGGCTTCGTCTCCGACCAGGACCTCGCCGACGTCCGGGCCGCCGGCTACGGGGACGGCGAGATCGGCGAGATCATCGGCGCGGTCGCGCTGAACACCTTCACCAACTACTTCAACTCGGTCGGCCGGACCGAGATCGACTTCCCGGTCGTCCCGCTGCCCGAGCCCGCGCCCGTCCACGCCTGAGCCCGTCCGGGCCCGAGCCGTACCGGCCGCCGTCGACCACCTGTGCGGACTACGCTGTGCCCCGTCAGGGCATCGCACGACGTTTGCAACACTCGGGAGACACGCACGTGGCAGACCGCAAGCCCATCGAGTCCTGGCTGACCGACATGGACGGCGTCCTCATCCACGAGGGCACGCCGATCCCCGGCGCGGAGGAGTTCCTGCGCAGGCTGCGGGAGTCCGGCAAGCCGTTCCTCGTCCTCACCAACAACTCGATCTACACTCCGCGCGACCTGAGCGCCCGCCTGGCCGGCATGGGCCTGGAGGTGCCGGAGGAGTGCATCTGGACCTCGGCCCTGGCCACCGCGAAGTTCCTCAAGGGGCAGCGCCCCGGCGGCACCGCGTACGTCATCGGCGAGGCCGGTCTCACCACCGCCCTGTACCAGGCCGGTTACGTGCTGACCGACAACAACCCGGACTACGTCGTGCTCGGCGAGACCCGCACGAATAAAACGTGTTTGCCCCTGACCTGCGGTTCGTTGCCACCTGTCACAGATCGACTACAGCAAGCTCGACACTGCGAAGGCCCTCCCACAATAGCGGGAGGGCCTTCGGCGTTCTATGGGGTTCGACAACTTCGGGTGGGCGCCTGTCGGCACCACTTGGCCACGTGACGGCGGGAGGCCGTTCCGTGAGGTACCGAGCCCCTCGCCAGTCAGCGGGGTGCGCTACAGCGCTACGGGTTGGCAGGGGGCGGTCCACATCTCCCGTGTGACCTGGGTCCAGCCCTGGTCGGTTTTGCTGTCGGCTCGGGCGGCGACAGCGACGACGAACCCGGCCGCTTCAGCCGCCTGTCCAGCTTCGTGCAATGGGGGGACGGGGACGATGTCGCCGCTGACGTCGATCAACCACCGGCCCGGATCGTCGCGATGGGCAGTGGTGTGACGGTCGGCCGGGCCGAGGTCGATATTGGATTCAGTCACGACAGCGCGATCGGGGCCGACGATGCACATCGTCCAGCGGTCGCGCCACACGGAAAGCTCTGCCATGAACAGGGCAGGCAGTCCTGCGTGGGTAGGGTCAGGACCTGCCACTCTCTGCTCCTCAAGGCGAAACCATCGGTGTGGACGGATCCCAGACCTTAGCCGCCGGGAGTGACAAGCGGCCCAGATCGACTTGCCCTCCCGGCGCTTCTCGGTCGGATTAGCACCCGAATTTCGCTCGGTCCCTTAGACCAGGTCGACCAGGTCGGCGATCGACTTGACCACGTGGGTCGGACGGTACGGAAAACGTTCGACGTCCTCGGCCTGAGTCAGCCCTGTGAGAACCAGGAAGGTCGTCATTCCTGCTTCCATGCCGGAAACGATGTCGGTGTCCATGCGGTCCCCGATCATCGCGCTGTGCTCGGAGTGGGCGCCGATGGCGTTAAGGCCAGCGCGCATCATCAAGGGGTTCGGCTTACCCACGAAGTAGGGCTCGACGCCCGTCGCCTTCGTGATGAGGGCCGCCACGGCTCCCGTTGCAGGGAGTGCTCCTTCAGCGGACGGGCCGGTCTCGTCCGGATTGGTGGCGATGAACCGAGCGCCGTCGTTGATGAGGCGAACGGCCTTGGTCATTGCTTCGAAGGAGTAGGTTCGCGTTTCGCCGAGAATCACGAAGTCGGGATCGGTGTCCGTGAGAACGTAACCGACATCGTGGAGTGCGGTGGTAAGCCCAGCTTCCCCGATGACGTAGGCGGTTCCGTTCGGACGCTGATCAGCGAGGAACTTCGCCGTGGCCAGCGCCGAGGTCCAGATGTGCTCAACCGGCACGTCGAGTCCCATTCGGGCGAGCCTGGCGTGCAGGTCGCGCTGGGTGTAAATCGAGTTGTTGGTCAGCACCAGGAACGGCTTTCCAGAGTCCCGCAGCTTGCGGATGAACTCGTCCGCCCCCGGGATCGGGGTGCCCTCGTGAATGAGGACCCCGTCCATGTCGGTCAGCCATGACTCGATGGGCTTGCGGTCTGCCACGTTGGTGTCTCCTTGGTCTTGCGATGGATCTGAATCGCACCGGACCGGACACCAGCGGCCGGTCGGGCGCCACTGGCTGCCCCAACTCGGGCCAGCCTAGTCGTCTGGGGCCTTTGCTTGCAGGGGCTGTCGGGCTGGCGGACACATTGCACAAGAAGTCCGAGGCGCCGAGGTCGCGCGTGCCGAGTACGGCCACGGCACTGCAACGTTTCAGAGGCCAGCTGTGTCTGATGAACCAGCGCCGACTGGCTTTCAAGCGTGGACACTTGGACCGCCGCTCGACTCCCGGAGGCTGGACACCGACCGCTGTGGCTGGTGCGGCGGTGGCAGGATGGCTGCGTGGCGGACACGAGGAATGAGCCGGCCGAGCTGTTCGACGGCACGGCGCCGTACTACGCGGCCTATCGGCCGGGCTACGACGAGCGGATGTTCACCCACGTCGCTGAACGCATCGGCCTTGACGGAACCGGGTGCGCATTGGATTTGGGCACCGGCACTGGAGCGGTGGCCCTGCCCCTGGCCTGCCTGGTGAGCTCGGTGATTGCCGTCGATCCGCAACCGGGCATGCTTGCCGAGGCCCGAGCGCTCGCCGCAGCCGCCAGCGTGACCAACATCGAGTGGCGTCTGGGCGAGGCGGCGCAACTGGCCAGCATGGACCTGCCGCCGCTACGGCTGGTGACCGTCGGAGCCGCCTTCCACTGGATGGATCGTGTCGCCGTCGCCCGGGATCTGGACGCTCTCATCGATGAGGGAGGTGCGATCGTACTGGCCTCCGGCGGGCCTCGGGGTGACATCGCGCCGCAGCCCTGGTCGGAGGTGATCAGGGAGGTCCGGGTTCGATACCTCGGCCCGGAGCGCCGGGCCGGGCGCGGCACCTACGCGCACCCGGCCGGGCGCCACCAGGACGTGCTGGCCCGCTCCCCGTTCTCTCGGATTGAGACCGCACACTGGGACCGGACGATCACCCGGACCGCGGACGAGGTGGCCGGCCTGCAGCTCTCCTACAGCTACAGCAGCCCGCGCCAACTCGGCCCGGATACGAAGGCGTTCGTGAACGACGTCCGCGACGCCCTGCTGGCCTTCGACCCGTCTGGCACCTTCGAGCAGACGATCCGCACGGAGGCGATCATCGCGCGCCGCCCGTGACGAAGCCCCGACTAATCCGGCAGCGCGAACTCCGACAGCGGGTCCGTCACCGCTGCACGCCAGCGTTCGCGATGGCCGACGGTGCGCAGCCGGAAGTACACGGTCTCGCGGCGCTCGTCGTCGGCGGTTCCGAAGTGGCCGCCGATGTTGTGGGCGAGCAGGTAGTGGACGAGGACCAGGCTTCCGACCGCGCCGGTCACCTGGAGCGGGGCGGGCAGGTCCACGGGCGGGTAGGGCGCGGCGTCGCGCAGGGCGTCCGCGCCGTGGCGGCGCAGCCACGCTGCCGTGCTCAGGTGCGTGCCCGGCCACACCCACAGGTTGCCGCGGTCGCGCTGGCGCTGGTCAGTGAGTAGGAGGCCGGCCAGGACGGTGAACGTGCCGGGGCGGCCGTCGTCCTCGGTGGGGGTGAGGCCGTCGATGTGAGGGGCGCCGGGGTGGCGTGGGTGCGGAGGCAGGGTGATCGCCAGCTGCGCGACCTCCGGGTCCGGCAGGGCGAGGTCGGGCCGCAGGAACGGGCGGACGGCGCTGTTGATGCCGCTCTCCTCGTAGAGGGCGCGCAGGTCGGCGTGATCGGCGAGGGCCGGCCACAGGAAGTACGGACCGGTGCGGCCGGACTCGGGCGGTTGGGCCGTAACGTGCCGCGCGAGCGTCGAGCGCCAGTGGTCCACCTGCTCGGCGGTGAGCACATCGGGCAGAACGCAGTAGCCGTCACGCTGAAATTCCTTGCTCAGAGAGCGAGTTGTCGTCTCCATCCTGCAATAGAAGCGGCAGTGAGCTGGGGTGGGCAACAGGATTTCCACCGCTTGTACGGTGGCGGGCCAACCGTCCGACCGGCACTGAGTTGGGTATTGCTCGCTCGGCGGGGGCCCCGTCTTGGCAGCATCGGGCTCGTCGTTGCCGTCTGTTGACCCCCATCCGGCTGTTGACGGTTCCCGCCTGTCGTCTCGTGTTGCCTTATATGTCGCGGCCGTTGCCCAGAGAGGCGCCAACGTCAAGGCTGGGGTGGACGACGGCATCGGCACCGACCACGTGACGGCCAGGCCGACCAAGCCAGTCCGTCCGCTCGCCGCGCTGGGCACCGCAAAGGAGCCTGGCGCCCTGGACAGATCGGCCAAGAGCGCGCGATGTGTCTGACTCGAGACCGCCGCAGGAATACCGCACAGCACATGCAAGAGGAGGCTCGCACGTGACGGATCTTGAACTGATCTCCGAAGTGAATGAACGCGGGTACGCCGTCATCTCGGCGCTGGTGACGGCGGATGACCCGTTCGACGCGCACAGGAACATCGCCCGATCGCTGGGCCTGTCCGACGCCTACACGCCGGTCCTCTACAGGGACCCCGAGGTGTGTGACGTGGTTGGCCAGGTGGGGCCGTACAACGAGATCCCCCGGGACAGCACCTCGGTGCTGCCGTGGTCCGAGATGGCGGGCCAGCAGTTCCACGTGGATGGTCTGCTGGAACCCCTCGGTGGGATCAAGACGACCGTTCTGCACTGCCTGGAACCGGCGCACACCGGTGGCGAGACGGAACTGTTCTTCTCCTGCGAGGCGTTCTTGAAGCTGTCGGTGGCCGATGAGGACGCGGCGATGAGCCTGCAGCACCCTGAGGCGTTGACGCGGTTCGCGACCATCGCCGTTGCGGACCCCGCGCGCCTTGGCGCCGCAGGGCCGGCCTTCGGCCGGGTCGATGGGGAGCTGGTCACCCGCTTCTCGGACGGGACGACCGAGCTGTGGAACACTCCGGGGAATCCCGCCCTGCAACGGGCGTTGGACTACCTTCGCGGACCGGCGGTAGAAGCGCATTCCGCTCGCATCCGTCTCGCACCGGGGGAAATGTTGATCTTCCGGAACGACCGGGTCTCGCACCGTGGCTGCGCCTACCGGAACGGCGACCGGCCGCGCAGGCTCACCCGCTCCATGTACAGCAGTGCTCCGTACCACCGGACGCTGGACAGGTAGAGCCGCGCCTGGTGCCCAACGCGGATTTCGGACGGGCGGTGCGACTCCGGGAACAGGCGTTCAGCTGGATTTCGCGCCGGACGTCCAGGTGCATACCCCGTCTAATCGGCCGGGCTCGCGGGCCTGGCCGACAGACGGGTGAGCCTCCTGGACGTTCGGTGCCGTCGGCCCGAAGGGGCCGATCGCTTGAGGTCAGGCCGAGATGCTGAGGAACTCGGCGACGGTCGGGACGTGCCGGTGCCGGCGCAACTGTGTGCGCAGGTCGGCGAGTGTGGTGGTGGAGCGGGCTGAGTCGACGCCGCCCATCGCGTCGATGACGTGGTGTCCGATGGTGACGGCGGCGTCGAGTTCGCCGAGCGCCAGATGGGCCTCGGCGCGTCGGGCCTCGTAGATGACGGTGCCGCGGATCTCGCGTTCGGTGTCGTACGGGTCTTCCTGGGTGGCGGCGGCGGTGAAGTGGTCCAGGGCTTTTCGAGGCTCGCCCAGGCTGAGCGCCGAGCTCGCGGCGACTTGGTGGATCTCGCCCCGTGACAGCCAGTACAGGGCGGGCAGGTCGGCCTCGATCGCTTCGGCGCTTTCGTATGCCGCGAGCGCGTTGTCGATGTGACCGTAGGCAGCGGTGCTCTCGCCGGCCTTGGAGTGGGCTCGGGCCGCGCGGGCGTGGAGCATGGCCCGTACGCGGGGTGAGGAGATCTTCTTCCGGTCGGACATCGCCGCGTCGATCAGGTGCAGCGCGCCCCGGGGATCGCTCTTCTCGGCGTTGTAGCGGAGGTTGGCCCAGAACCCGAGCACGAGGGCGCCCAGAGTCGGGTCCTGGGCGGTGGCGGCGGCGCGCAGGGCGGTGACGAAGTGCCGCTCGGCGGCGGCGTGCCGGCCCTCGTCGTAGGCGCACCATCCGGCCAGCCGGGACGCCTCGGCTGCGGCGGCGAACAGCCGGCGGCCGGTCTCCTCGGTGTAGGTGGCGTTGATGATCCGGTCCCGGATCATCTGCAGTTCGAAGACGGCGCCTTGGTAGACCTGCTCGGATCCCACGGTGTCGTCGAGATGCCGAAGTGCGTCCAGGCGAAGTTCGAAGAGCTGGGCGTCGCTCGTGCCGAGCCTGCGGCCCGTGGTGGGGAGGGCGAGCGAGGGATCGGCGGTTTGCCACTGGGCGAGGATCGCCCCGAGCGCGCCGGTGGACGTGATGAGGAAGGCGCGCCGGTCCACGTGACCTCCTAGGTCAGTCAGTGAGAGGACCGTACCCGCTGCCGTCCAGGGCGACTCCAGGATGACGCCATCGTCGTGGAGAGCCAGGTACAGGAAGTCCGGCCAGCCGTACCGGTCGACGTCTGTGAGGGCGATGCCGTGGTAGCGGGCCATGGCCAGCAGCGCAGGCCGTTCGGGGGTCACGCCCTTTCGTGTCCACCGCGTGAGCTTCTCCCTGCGGACAGCCATCGCTCCGAAACCCAGTTCCTGGTGCGCCTGGTCAATCCGCGTGAGGTAGCGCGTGGCACTGAGCCCGTCGCGGACCAGCAACGCGGTGAGCGGGTGGATGGACTGCCCGACCTCGACCGCCTTGGCCACGATGCCCTCCCTGCAATGGTGTCGGCTCCAGCTTTGACGATGCGTCACCACTGATCAAGTCCCATGCACCCGAAGGCAACAGGGAGCAACACGAGGCAGCGCGAGGCAACGCGCGGCAGCTTCCGTCACCACCCGGTGCGGGCGGACAGTAGCGATCCCGCGGGCCTGCCGACCTGGTGAGCCCGCCGCGCACGGAACTCGCACGGCCGGCGGCCCGCGCCAGTTTGCGGCCACAACGGTTCGCCGCAGCAGCGACCTTGCCCAACGCCCGGTCGGTCGCACCCGGCGCACCTCGGACGATCCCGGTTCCCGACGAGGGAGGCACCGACATGAACTCCACGGCCAGCAGCAAGGACCCGACCCAGGACATCGAGGGCGGCAGCGCCGGGGACCTGCGCGCGAACGGCGTCAAGGACAACCCGCTGGTGTTCTCCGGCTGTGTCATCCGGCACGATGGAGCAGCTGGCACCCGCGGGTTCGCGGTGGCCCCGGCGCGCCAACTGCATGGCCCTCAGCCCGAAGTCGACGGACCCTACATCCTGATCGCCTACGACCTGACGCCCGCGGACACCTCCGCCCTGGACCTCACCCGGATCGCCGCGTTCTGCACGGCCGCCGGAGGCCCCACCTCCCATGCCGTGCAAGTCGCCTACAGCCTCGGAATCCCGACGACCGTCGCGGCTGGCGACTCGGTTCTGGCCGTCCCGGACGGGGCGATGTGTGCCCTCGACGGCGACACCGGCGCCCTCTACAGCGGGCTGTCGGGGAGCGACCTGGCAACCGCCACCGCCCACCGCGACCGCCGGCTGACCAAGCCGCGAGCGCGAGCCAACGCGGGGAACGCGCCGGTCATCCTTACGGGGACGATCACGCGGGCGTCCCAGGCTGCCGAGCTCGGCGAGGCCGGCGCCGACGGCCTCGGCCTGCTCGCCACCGAGCTGCTGTTCCTCGGCCGGGAACAGGACCTCACCGACGAGGAACAGCACTACCGCGCCTACCGTGAGATCGCCCGTGCCGTTGACAGTGCCCCCGTGACCCTGCGAACGCTGGACATCGGCGGCGACAAGGACATGCCGGCACTCGGCCTGCCCCGCGAGGACAACCCGTTCCTCGGCGTGCGCGGCCTGCGCCTGAGTCTGCGCCGACCGGACCTGTTCCTGCCGCAGTTGCGGGCCGCCTACCGGGCCGCCCGCGACGACGGAGCCCAGCTGCGCCTGATGTTCCCGATGGTCACCCGCATCGAGGAATTCCTCCAGGCCGCCGAGACGGCCCGCAGGGTGCAGGAGGAGATGGACGCCCCCGCCCTCCCGCTCGGCGTGATGGTTGAGGTCCCGGCCTGCGCCCTGGCCGTCGACCAGTTCGCCGGACACGTCGACTTCCTGAGCATCGGCACGAACGACCTCGCCCAGTACCTGACGGCCATGTCGCGGACCAGCGCGGACCTCGCCCGCGACATCGACCCGCTGCACGTAGCCGTCACGCGCACCGTGCGGGCGGTGGCCGAGACGGGCGCCGACCACGGCATCCCCGTGTCCGCGTGCGGAGGGCTGGCGGGCGACCCGGCGGGCGCCGTCGTCCTGGCCTCACTGGGCGTCACCGCACTCACCGTCGCCCTGCCCTACCTGCCCGAGGTGCGCGACGCCCTCGGCCGCACGGACACCGCCACCTTGGCGACGATCCGAGACCACGCCCTCAGCACCGGCGGCAGCCGGTACCTGCGGGCCTTGGTCGCCGAACTGCTCGATCTCTGAGCAGACCACCACCCGCCTGCCCAGTCTCACTCCTGATGGGCTGCCACATCGTGGCGGCTCGGGAAGGCACCACCATGCCCTCACCTGCACCGCAGCCGATCAGCGTCCTGCTGGTCGGCGGCTGCGGCCACTGGGCCGCGGCCGAGAACCACATCCCGGCCATCCTCGCCCTCCAGAGGAACGCAACCCCCGTGCGCGTGGCCGCCATCTGCGACCCCCGCGACCCCTACAACCCGGCGCTCCTGGCCCATATGCCCGACCTCGACACCCTCGTTCAGCGGGACAAGCCCGTGTGGATCAAGCCCCGTCCGGGCGAGACATCCGACCGGCTCGAGCACCGCCTGCAGCAGGCCCACCAGGAACACCGCTTCGACGCGGTCATCGTCGCCTGCGACCCCGTCGCCCACTACCCCTACCTCAAGTGGGCCACCGACCAGGGTATCCACGTCCTGTGCGACAAGCCGATCGTCTGCGTCGAGGATGCCGCCTGGAACCCCGAGCGCGCCTCCGAGATCCACCACCGCTTCGACACGCTGCTGCGCGCCCACCGCGCTCACCCTGGCCACCTGTTCGCGGTACCTCTGCGGCGACGCGCCAACGACGCCTTCTTGCACGTCGGCGAGCTGATCCGCGAAATCCACGACGACCACAAGCAGCCCCTGACCATGGGCCGCATCGACGTTGCCGGCGGTCACTTCCGCCTCCCCGAGGAGTACGCGCTCGGCAACGCCCACGGCTACACCCACGGTGTCGGGGCGCTCAGCTTCAGCAGCTACCACTACCTCGACGAGCTGACCCGCTACCTCCTGCTCGCCCCCGGCCAGATCAGCGCACTGCGCCTGACCCTGCAGTACGTCCGCCGCGTCGGCGACCACCTGGCGACCGGCCAAAACGATGCCCTCGCCGCCCTCCTGCGGCTCCGTTCGGAGGCTGATCTGCCCGCTGCGGACCTCCCCGAGCGCGTCCTTCTGGCCGAGATGGACTTCGGCTTCACCGTGGAACTCCTCGACTCCCGGCAGCGCTCTCACGGCGTCCTCACCTACACCTTCACCTCCAACTCCCTCTCCAACCGAACCATCGGCACTCTGGCCCGCGACGCCAAGGACGACGTCGCGTTCCGAGAGAAGGGCCGCATGTCGCAGTACGTCATCGACCTGCATCAGGGCAACCTCCAGCACGTGCGGCTGACCAAGAACGACGCGGTCGGCGAGACGTACACCATCCGTGTCGAGCACCGGCGCAACCCGTTGATCAGCGCCACGGGTCGACTGGAGACCGTCTACGAGAACGCCCACACCAGCAGCGCCGTCACCCCCCGCGACATCACCGCAGCCTTCCTCTCGATGGCCGCCGGCCGCACCACCAGCTCGGACGTCACCGACAAGATCGCATTCCTCGACGGCCAGACCCTCACCCACCAGGTCTACGCCGCCATGTACCAGCTGATCGCCACCAGCCACCACGATGCGATCCCCTGCCCGTCGATCCTCGTCGACCTGCCCTGACCCACGGCGCATCACAGACAAGGAGCCGCACATGAACCGCCTCGTCCCCGTCGATCACGGCCTCATCTTCTACCCCCGTGGCGGGTCCGCCCTCGTCGCGAAGAACCTCACCGAACAGCTGCGCGTCCAGGGCCGCCCCGCCCGGGTCTTCGCCGGATCCCTCGGCGAGCCCGGGGAGTACTCCCACGCGCCCACCTTCTACGGCCCGGCCCACCTGGTGGCCTCCGACTACAACCTCGCCGCGACCACCCACGCCGCCGGGCTGGACCCCCTGGAGATGCCCGTCCCCCTGCACCCCTCCTACGAGGACCGCCCCGGCGTGCCGGACCGGGTCTTCGCCGCGGTCTCCCCCCGCACCAACGCGCACCTCGAGGACTACTGGACCCGGCAGTTCGCCGACCACGGCGCCGGCGAGGGTGGCCTGCTCCACCTGCACCACCTCACCCCGCAGCACACCGCAGCCCGCCGCCTCGAGCGCACCGTCGTGACGACCCTCCACGGCACCGACCTGAAGTTCCTCCAGGGCGCCCTGGACCGTGTGAGTCGAGCCGCTGCCACCAGCCTGAGCGTCGCCGAACTCGCCCGGCGCGAGGAGATGGCCGGCGACCGCACCGAGAACCCGCCAGACGAGCGCTGGCGCAGCTGGGCCCACGCCGAGTTCTGGATCCAGACCCTGCGGGAACACGCCCAGAGCAGCGAGCACATCGTCACCGTCTCCGAGCAGGACCGCGCCCTCGCCCACGAGCTCCTCCACATCCCCGAAGACCGACTCGAGGTCATCCCCAACGGCGTCGACACCAACCTGTTCCAGCCCCACCCCACCCTCGACGACACCGGCAAGCGCACCCTCCTGCACCGCTGGCTGGTCGAGGAACCGCAGGGCTGGCTGCCCGGCCACGGCCCCGGCACGATCACCTACACCCACTCCGACGTGGACCGCATGCTGTGCGACGACGCGGGCAACCGGCGCCCCCTGCTGCTGTGGATGGGCCGCTTCCTGGACTTCAAGCGCCTGGATCTGCTGCTCCACGTCTTCGCCGCCCTCAAGGAGAGCGCGCCAGTGCGCCCGGCCCTGCTGGTGCTGGGCGGCTTCCCGGGCGAGTGGGAGGGCGAACACCCTCACACCCTGGCCGAACGCCTCGGCATCGGCAACGACGTGTACTTCGCGGGATGGCGACCGCACGGCGACCTGATCGACGGCCTCAACGCCAGCGACCTGTTCGTGACGCCCTCCGTAGACGAGCCGTTCGGGCTGGTCTGCCTGGAGGCGATGGCCTCCGCCACCCCGGTCGTCGCGACCGCCAGCGGCGGTCCCCTCGCCACCATCCGGACCCACGGGCCCCGGCCCACCGGGTGGCTCACAGTGCCGGGTGACGCCGAAGACCTGCACGCCACCCTGTTGGAGGCCCTCACCCGTCCCGGGGAGATCGAACGGCGCGGACGCCACGCCCGTGACTTCGTCGTCCAGCATTACAGCTGGCGCACCATCACCGACCGGTACGGCCACATGTACGACAGGGTGTTGGCGAGCATCCGCGCATAGCGACCAGCAAGCTTGGCCGACTGGGCGCAGTGGGTCGGTTCGACCGGGCGTAGGTGACTTGCATGGCTGCGCATTCAGCTCCACCGGTTCCGTTCGACGAGGAGGACTGCCGCCGGTAGCCACTTCACGGGAGGGCGAACGCGATGGCCGGGGCAGCGACACTCGCTGCCCCGGCCATCGCGTTTCGGATCAGGCCGAACCGCGGACGGTCGTGCGGCCCACACTCATGTAGGTGAGGCCGAGCGAGGCCATCCGCTGCGGGTCGAGGAGGTTGCGGCCGTCGAAGACCAGGGGACGCGCCATGAGGGCCGTAGCCTGGTCCCAGGCGACGTCCTGAAGCTCCGGCCATTCCGTCACGATGATCGCCGCGTCGGCGCCGGTCATCGCCTCCAGCGGGGTGGTGCAGCGCGTGGTCGACGACCAGGGCGCGGTGTCGAGCTGGCGGACCAGCGGATCCCAGCAGCGGACCGCCGCGCCCTCGGAGAGGAGCCGGGAGGCGATGATCGTGCTCGGGGCCTCGCGAACATCGTCCGTTCCGGGCTTGAACGCGACGCCGAGCAGGGCGACGGTCCGGTTGTGAAAGGCACCGCCCAGCTCGTCCTTCAGCCGCTGGATCGCGCGCCTCGGCTGCAGGTCGTTCACCTCGATGACGGAGGTGAGCAGCTGGAAGGAGTACCCGGCGTTGCCAGCCAGGGCCCGAAGCGCTCGGGAGTCCTTGGGGAAGCAGGAGCCGCCCCAGCCGACGCCAGGCCGCATGAAGTGCGGCCCGAGCCGGTGGTCGAGCCCCACCGCGCGGACCACGTGTTCGACGTCGGCGCCGGTGGCCTCGCAGATCGTCGCGATCTCGTTGGTGAAGCTGATCTTCGTGGCCAGCAGCGCGTTGGCTGCCAGCTTCACCATCTCCGCCGAGCGGACGTCCATCTCGGCGATCGGGCCGTCTACGCCTTCGTGCAGCTGGGCGACCAGCTTGGCCGTCTCGGGATCGTCAGCGCCGATCACCACCCGGTCAGGGTGCATGAAGTCCCGCACGGCGTGGCCCTCCGCGGTGAACTCCGGGTTCGACGCGTACCCCACATGCCGGAGACCGGCGCGGTCCATCGCGGCCCTGACCCTGGCGCCGGTGCCCACGGGCACCGTGCTCTTGACCACCACCGCCGCCAGATGACGAGCATCCCGCAGGGTCTCGATCACCTGCCAGATCCTGGACAGATCAGCATCCCCGGAGGGCGTCGACGGGGTGTCCACGCACACGTACACGACGTCGGCGTTGCGAACGGCTTCTTCCGCGTCCAACGTGAACGTCAGGCGGCCGGCGTTCTCCGCGATCAGCGACGCCAACCCGTCCTCATGGATCGGAACCCCGCCGCTCCGGAGGAGCTCGACGCGCTCCTTCTGGATGTCCCGAACGACGACGTCATGCCCCAGTTTCGCGAAGCAGGCGCCCGTCACGAGGCCGATGTAGCCCGCACCGAAAACCGCGATTCGACGTTGTCCCAGCATCGGTTCGTTCACCCTTCCGGCCCCGAGGCGCCTTGCCTGTCAGCCACATCTGACCCTAGAGCATGTCGCAGGCTGCGTCCGTGGGATGACGAGCTGGCCACCCGCCACGTCGGGCGGAGGCCCTGCCGCCGGCGCTCCGGCCAACCCGGAGCGCCGCCTACTACTTGCCCTTCCGCTGCCGCTTCGGTTGGCGCTTGGGCTGGACCCGCTTACCGACCGTGCGCACCGAGGGCTTCGGCGCCTGGGTGAGCGTGGCCGTGGCAGCCTGCAGCACAGTGAGAAGCCTGGCCTTGAGTTCCTCGGCCTGCTCGGAGGTGGTGGCGTCGGCGGGCGTTTCCAGCAGGTGCATCTTCAGGACGGCCAGCATGTCCCACTCCCAGGGGCCCCGCTGCCGCGGGCCGGGGATCAGCCGGACGTAGTCCTCGCCGTACAGGTCGGCGAGCAACGCAAGCGCGTCAGCGTCGCTGACGTCGTTGACCTGTTCGCGTTCCGGCGCGCCGGTGGCCACGCTCTCTGCGCGGCGGACCTCCTTCAACAAGGCCAGCCGCAGATTCTGCTGCATCGCCACGCGCCCGCCCGCGCCGCCGGCAATCCACGCCGCCGCTGCCGCGGCGATGACGTAATCCACGGGCCCGACTTCATCGCCGCCGGAGAGGTCCATCGGCTCCCTGCCGGGAGGGAAGGTCGCCAGCTTCTGCAGGGCGGCGTCGCGGAACTCCGCGGGCGCGAACGACTCGATCAGCGGCCGGGCGCCTTCCACCACCGCCTCATTGAGGAGGGGGCCGTGCTCTTCGATAGCCGTGAAGCCGTTGTTGACGACGCGCAGCGCCTCGGTGACCGCGAACTTGTAGCGCGGCATTGGATACGGCGAACGTCCTGGATCGTCGTCCCAGGTGCCGATCCGGTCCACCAGCGCGGCGAAGGTGTCCGGCTCCTCGTCGACCAGGGCGATGACGCCGCGCAGCGCCATGCCGCTCATCCGGCCCATCCGCTCAACCAGCGGACGGGGCAGCTGGCTCATGAGATCGTTCACCGAATTTCCCTCCCGTAGCTTTCGGTGGCGCCGTGATGTCCGGCCGAGCTGCTGGGAGCCGACGACCCCGGAGAACGGCGTCCGGCGGGCCAGGTTGGGACCAACGCCGAAACGTGAGCCTATCGCGCGGTCGGGTCGGCGGCCGGGCCGTTCGGCGTGGCAGGTGGGGCGCCGGGCCAGCTGTTCCTGTCCGTGTGGCCGGTGAGCTGGCTGGCGTCGATCTCCACCGCGCCGTCGAGGCCGTCGAGGTCGACGACGTATGCGGCAGGGGGCACCACGATCTGCAAGGTCTCGCGGTCCAGCCTCCAGGCGGGGCGTCGTGCGAAGCCGGCACGGCCCTCGTACGGGCCGGCTGTGACCCGGATGCGCTGATGCTCGATGAAACCGCCCTCCAGGACGGCGTGGACGGCGTCGGCGGCACGAGGGACGCACGCGTTGATGATCGGGTCGGGTCGGCCGCCCCGTACGTTGGGTCCGGAATCGGGCCTGTGAGCGGGGCCGTCGTGTGGTCCGGCCGCAGGCGGGCCCTGGGGGCGGTTCAGCCGGTCCCACCGCCGGGCGATGGGGTCGGCTCTCCTCTGGTCGGGCGACCTGAAGCTGAGCCGTGGGATCACGTCGTGGCCGGTGTCCTGGAGCGTTTGCTCCACCAGGTCGATGACGTACTGGGCGTCCTGGAGGTGGAACAGGACGGTCCACCACGACACTTCGGCAACTGGCTGTCGTTCGCGCAGGTGGAGGGCGTAGAGGGTCATCGTGATGACGTCCCGGACGGCGGCAGAGTCCGCGGCATCGTTCGATCCCTCGTGGTGGGGAGCGGCGAGGGTGTCCGCCCGGCGGACGGCCTCGCGCCACTGCAGCATCCTCTGGCGCGCGGCCCACGGGTCAAGGGACGCGGGCGGCGGGTTGGGCTGCACGGCGGTGGTGATGGCGCCCAGGGTGGCCCAGTCGCAGACCGGGTTCGCCATGAGGTCAGCCAACCGGTGCACCTCCGGCGCGCCGTCCGGGCTCAGCTCGAGTCGGTCCTGGAGTGCGTCGAACTCCCGGTCGGTCAACGCGACGCGGACGACGCTGCGGTGGGCCGAGGTGAGGTGGCTGTCGTTGCGGAACGCGCTCCCGCGCAGGCGATCGGAGTCGAGGAACAGGCTCAGCCCTTCCACGAGGAACGACCAGGCGCGGTCGGTGTTGCCTCCGCCGGCGCGCACGTTGTTGATGACGGTGGGAAGGCGCAGGAACTCGCGCGTTTTCCCACGGGCGGCTGCGGGGCTGGGGAGGAGGACGACCTCGGTGTCCGTCCACGGCTCCTGCGGGTGGTAGACGACCACGCTCAGCAGGCCCGGGTGTGCGAGCACGGTCTGCTCGCTGCGAGAGAGGTCCTGGTGCCGGAGGCGGGCGCGAAGGATCCACCAGGAGATCGGCTCACCGGCATCCTCCTCGCGGCACACCCACTCCACCCGGGCTTCTTCCAGCACCGTGCCGGCCGTGAGCTGTTCCACGGACCAGCCGATGAACGCTGCGGAGTTGGCGACGAGAAGCGGCACCTGGCGATTCCCGGCGGCCCGCTGGTGTCCTCGGCCGATCCGGCTCAGCGCGGCCCCGACTGCCCCGGCGATCGTGGGCGCAACGGTGACGCGGTGGGTCCGGGCCCAGGAGGGTGCGCCTTCGGGGGCTGGCGCGCGTCCGGGGGAGGCTGCGAGGGTCAGACGCGCAGGGTGGCGGAGGGCGTCGGCTGGCCGGTCGGGCGTGAGCCGAGGCGGGGAGGAGCTGTCTTCGGATTCGAGGGCGATGATCTCGTCGGCCCAGCCGGCGGCCGAGTCAACCCACTGCTCCTCCTCGGCGTTCAACGCCTGGCCGTGCCCCGGCCGGGCCACCAGGACGACCATGCGTCCGCCTCCCTGCCACCGCCGAAGGCGTTCAACGGCTTCGTCGTGCCAGGCGGGCGACGGACCGGTGGCGGCCAGCAGCACGGCGGCAGCCCACTCGGTAGGCAGCGGCTCGCCAGCGTGGACGACGACGAACCGCCGGTCCCACTCGGGCAGCTTCTCCACGTCGCCGGGGGCGATGTCGGCACTTCCGTGACGGTCGTCGAAGTCGACCCGGAAGACCGCGGGGGTGTCGGTGCAGGTGAGCTGCTCGTCGTCGGTGCCCCAGGTGACCGCGCGGAGACGGCCGGTCCGTCCGGCGTGGATGCCTCCGGTGACCTGGACGTGGGCCTGAAGGCTCAATGCTCCGCTGGCCGGTAGGAGGAGCTGGTCGACGTGGCTGGTCAGCTCGCGTACGGCGTGCTGGAAGACGGTCATCCCGCTCG
This sequence comes from Kitasatospora sp. NPDC097643, assembly GCF_040302625.1. Taxonomy (NCBI): domain Bacteria; kingdom Bacillati; phylum Actinomycetota; class Actinomycetes; order Kitasatosporales; family Streptomycetaceae; genus Kitasatospora; species Kitasatospora sp. NPDC097643. The sequence goes on from NZ_JBEOSA010000002.1 coordinate 27,054, forward strand.
ACCGGTACCTGCCGTACATGTCCTCGGTGACCATGTCGGACGGCAGGGTGTCCTCCAGCGGCACGCCGTGCTGGGCGTTCAGCGCGTGCCAGAGCTTCCAGATCGTTCCCTCCACGGGGGGCGGGCCGGTGAACGGGCCGTAGTCCTGGGCGTGCTCGAGCAGCCGTGCCTGCGTCAGGTCGGCCAGGCCGGTCTCGACCGGTCTGGTCCCGTCCTCCTCACGTGCTGGGCCGGGCAGCAGTTCGGTGAGGTCTCGGTGCAGGCGGTGCGGATCGGCCAGGCGGTAGCGGACGGACCGCAGGGAGACCTGGTCCATGGAGCCGCCGTCCTGAGCCGCGATCAGGTAGTAGATCAGGGCGAGGACATCCCGTAGGTTGCGATCAAAACGCTGGAACTCGCGGGCCTTGGCCCGGGCTTCCTCCCACCGTTGCCCACCGATGCTGACCATGCGTCGATCCTAGGCGGCGGGCCGCCGAGGACCGGCCGAACACCTCGTGGCAAGGGGTGGTGCGGCACGTTGTGGCCGGCGTCAGTAATCGACGTCGCCGGTGGCGCCCGCGGTCAGGACGACGTGGACGCTGCCGAGAGCCCCGCTGGCGTCCTCCAGCACGGGCGGCATGCCGGACAACGTCTTGCCGGGTTCCAGGTCGTCCACGGTCAGACCGGCAGCTGGCTGCAGCGCGGCGGCGCAGTCCGACAGGAACTGCCCGAGACGGTCGCCGGTCGTTCCGCTGTGATCCTCCAGCGCCCGGAGACTCTCATGAACCCACCTGAGGTGGTCCTCGTCGGTCTGCCTCTCCTGCGCCAGCGCCTCCAGCGCCTCGGGACTCCAGTACACCCGGCAGCCTGCCCGCGTCAGCAGGTCGGAGGCCACGGAGCACTCGCGGTCGCTGAACTGCCACTCTCGACGGTTGAGTGCGCGAGAGGCGTCGGCGACGTACGGATGGACGGCCTGCTGGAGCGGGGTGGGAGGCTTGGCGTCGTGGTCGGCCCGCATCCGCCACAACGGCATAGCGGGACCGGGATCCGATGTGAGAGCCAGGCGCACGAGCTTCCGCAGAACGTCCTCGGGTGAGAGGCCGGGCAGCCGGGGCGTCCACGAGTGAGCGCACATGCAGGTCAGCTGGGCGGGGCCGCCCCAGACCCCGGAGACGGTCAGGCCGCGGTCCGCCATGCACAGCGGGCAGCACACGTCCAGCTCCGGCGCGCCGTCTGCCAGCGGCGGGGTGCCGAGCCAGAACACCCCGCCGAACCGGTTGCCGTAATCCGCGCGACGGTGGCAGACCTCCATCGTGAGGTTGCCGACGCCGTCGTGGCCGATGTGGCTCGTGGTGAAGTTCCAGGTCACTGCCCCACCATAATTGCGTTGTTGTCATCGATCGCCCTGGTTGGCTGCATAGCTGTTTCCGATTCTGGCTTGCTCGGATCACGGGCGGCCGGGTTGCGGGGTGGCAAGCAGCCAGTGGGCGAGGGCGGCGTCGTCAGAGGGCTTGTACCGGGGGTGGTGGCGGGCGTCCGGGTCCTGGGCTTCGAGGTCGCGGATGATGTCGATGACGGCGTCCGGCCCGACTGCGCGAGAGAGGGCGGCGATCTGTGGCCAGGTGAGGAGGCGGTAGGCATCGACGGCCTCGGTGATGCCATCGGTGGCCAGGAACAGGTCGGTGAGCCCCTCGGCCGGCCAGGTCGCGGCGAAGGCGTTATGGCCGGCCTCGGGGTCGGCTTCGGCGATCCAGTACCCGCCGGGGCGGTTGACCTGGGTGTTCTGGAAGTCCCGCAGTTCGCGCAGGATTTCGCGGTGCTGCTCGTCGAAGCCGTGGCCGGCGCGGAGCCGGGACCGGTAGAGGGCCGCCTGGGGCTGGGCGTCGACGAGGTGCGCGAGGCGGTCGTCCCGGAGCTGAAGAAGGGTGCCGTCCAGGTGAATTGCTGTGATCGGGCTGTCGCCGAGGACGGCGACGTCGATCTGATGGTTCGCGAGGCGGGCGACGGCGACGGTCGCGGCTGGGGAGCGCCCTGGGATCAAGTGGTGGTCGCGGGCGAGGCCGCCGATGGCTGCGGTGAGGACCTCGCGAAGATCGGATCGGGGTGTGCGGGTCAGCAGGTTGGCGATCCGCTCGCCGAGGGCCCCGGCGTACCAGCCGCCGCGCGGCTGATCGTCGGTGACGGTACTGACGCCGTCCAGAACGACCAGGGCGTGCTCAAGCACCACGATCCGGTCCTCGGTGGGGCGGTTGTCCTGTCCGGAACGCTCGCCCGTGCGGACGACGGGCACGGTGGCGGAGGTCGACATCGGCGGTGTCCTTCGCGGTGTGAAAGCGGCGGCCGGAGCTCAGCAGGCGTGCAGGGCCGTGGTGACGATGGCCCGGGCGTCGTCGCCGTACACCGCGGACTCGTGAAGCCGGTCGAAGGCCCGATGGAAGATCTGAACACGGGCGTCAGTGATCGTCTCGCCCCCTCGGTAACCCTCGACCTCGACGCGGGCGCCGTCGAAGATCCCGAATCCGTCGCCGGGATAGACGGCGAGCCGGGCGCGGGCGGGGATGATGCCAAGGGTGAGGCCGGGCAACGTCAGGGCCTCCAGGAGGTGTTCGAGCTGGGCACGCATGACCTCCGGGCCACCGATGCCGGTGAGCAGCGCCTGCTCACTGAGTAGGACGTGGAAGCTGCGCCCGCCGACGCCGAAGTACTGGGCGCGGGCGACGCGCTCGGCGGCACCGGCCTCGATGTCTCGCGGGATGCCGTGCAGGTCGACGACGAGGCGCAGAACCTCCTCAGCGTAGGCACGGGTCTGCAGGTTTCCCCAGACGAGGTCGGGGCTGTAGCCGTGGTAGTGCGTGGTCTGCTCGACGAGCCGGCGGAACTCGGCCTGGGTCGGCCCGGTTCCCTGCCGGAGAAGACCCGGCCAGTCGATGGCGGTCGGGCCGGCAGCTGTGAGGCCCGGGGCGGGGACGGTGGGGTCGGACATGCGGTTCCTCCTGGGAACGGGCTGCGGTGTGGAGCCTGGTGGAAGGGTTGTCGCCGCCCGACGCGTGCCTGCGCCGGGCGGGACAGTGAACGGGTGTCAGTGAGCGGGCTGCGACGGCTGGGCGTCGTCGGAGCCGTTGGTGAGGGAGATGGCTGCGACCAGCTCCCATGTCAGTTCCCAGGCCAACTCGGCACCCGGACGCGGGACCTGCTGGAACTTCACGTCGAGCAGGTGGAGCGCGGTGAAGCAAACGGGGACGTGGCTGGGCGAGATCTTCCGCAGGGCCGTCTGCAGCGCGTCGGAAGACGCCTCGGCCCAGGCATAGCCGAGTGAGATGTGGTGCCGGCCGCCGTCGTGGAGCAGCGCGCCGGGCCCGCGGACCTCGCGGATCGCGTCGCGGACATGCTCGCGCAGGTCGACCAGCCTCTCGTCGGGCGAAAGGTCCAGGAAGGCCCCGGCCCGGTTGGCGATCGGGCTGCCGGCCGTGACTTCCAGCGGGCCGGTGAAGGCCAGGTGCGTGTGCAGGGCGGCGACAAGGTCGTCGCGCTCTTCCGGCGTGATCTTGTCGGCGGTGGTGTCGGCGACCATCTCGATGGTGCAGTGCAGCGTGTCGTCGCCGATCGGGGTGATCGGGTAGGGGCTCATCGCGTCCCGGCACTCGTTGACCAGCCGGGCCAGGGGGAGGTCGGTCTGCAGGTTCGGAACGGCGTAGACGTGCAGGACGCGGGCACCGTCGGGCCACGGCGCGCCCTGGAATTTCGGAACGAACTTCTCCACGATCGCTTCTCCGTCACATTGGTGCGGCGGCCGTTCCGCGTGGGCGGCTCGGTCTGGCCGCTGTTGGTCAGGACTGGCCGAGGTGCAGTTGGTGGACGCGCTCGAAGGTGTAGCGGGGGACCGGGGCGGGGTGCTGGCGTTCCCACACCAGCCACACGCTGGAGACGGTGGCGTTGGTGCGGATTCCCGGCCGGATCCGGCGGCCGAGGTCGGAGGCGAGGCGGTCCGAGCGGGCGGCGAGTTCGGGGGTGTCGGTGTCCTGGACACCGTAGCCGCACGACATGTGGCACCAGAAGTGCGTCTCGGCGGGCGGGAGTTCGAGACCGGCGGCGGTGAGCCCTGCCCGCACACGCTGGTACAGCCGGTCAGGGCCGTGCTCCGGCCAGATGTCCACGAGGCCGGCGGAGCCGGAGGCGCGGGCCGGGCCGATCTCGATGGTGAACGGCTCCAGGTCGGCGAGTTCCTTCTGGACTGCGGTGGCGGCGCTCGCGAGGATCGCCCCGTCGACCCGCGCGCCGGCGGCGGTCAGGGGGTGGATCTTCTGGATCGTCATGTGCAGGTCGTCGTCGGCAGTTGGTGCGATCACGTCCGGGTACTGCTCGGTGATTTCGCGCAGCCGGGCGAAGTACTCGAGGACCTGCGGCTGGTCCTGGGGTAACCACAGGACGTGTGGTCGCACCCAGTCCTCAGCCGGGCCGTCCTGGCGTCCCCACCAGCGGCTGGTGGTCATGAACTTCCTCACCGTGCCTCCTGCCGGGCCGGGATAGCGCTGACGTCCAGGTCGGCGTAGACGGGGCGGTGGTCGGCCGCAGCCTCGCTGGCCGGGCTGACGTGGGCACGGCAGTGGACCAGGGCGGGGGCGACGGGCCGGGTCGCAAGGATCAGGTCGATGCGGCGCTCGCCCCACGGGTCCGGATCGCCTTGCCCATCGGCCCAGTAGCCGACGGTCGGCTGCCACGGTGCCGCCAACTGGGCTGCGGCGTCGACCATGAACCCGCGCCGTAGCAACGCTGCGGTCTGCCGGCGGTCGGCCAGATTCTCCCCGCCGACGGTCTCGGCGATGCACTGGTACTCGAGGTCGTCGTGGTCCTGGTCGGTGTAGGGCTCGGCGTCGTAGTACACGCCGTCGGACGTGGTGGCGGCGGAGATGGAGTTGAAGTCGCCCGCCAGGATGCCCGGCTTCGCCCCGCCGGTGCGGCGGAAGATCCCCTTGAGCCGTAGAGCCTCGTTCGCGCGGCCGTCGGGCCGGAACGGGTCACCGTGGTAGCTCCCGACAAGGAGGGGCTCCGCCGCGCCGACATCGACTTGCAGGGTCGTGCAGCCGTGCCAGAAGTCCGGTGCGCCGAACGGGCGGAACCCACCGGGGACCGCGCGCACGGTCTCCGGGTTCCAGAGGATGGCGGTGTACCAGCCCCGGTGCTGGTTGTTCGCCATGGCGATGCCACCAGGCGTTCCGTCCGCACGTATCGTCGTGGCGGTCAGGCCGCAGTCGGCCGCGAGGGATCCGATGATCTCGCCGGCCTCGGCCCGCCACCGCTGCGCGCGGTCAAGCTCCGTCTCGTTCTCCTTCAGTTCCTCGTCGACGAGGACCTCTTGGAGAGTCAGGATGTCGGGCGCCACCTCCTGAATGGCAGTGACGCGGGCTCTCCAGTCAGCGGTGTTGCGATCGGTGAGTTTGAGCTTGTAGGCGTTGAAGTTGGTGATGCGGACCAAGGTCGGCTCCTCGGGCAGGACTGGCTGCGGTGTCACGGGTGCTACATCGGACGCCCGTTGTGCAGGACGAGCTGGCGGCTCTCCGTGCGGGCTTGGGTGAGCGAAGACAGCAGGTCGTAGCGGTTGGGCGGCAGGATCGGCTGCCAGTCGGTGACGCTGCGGAAGGCGTAGCTGTCGTGCTCGTCGGACAGCCGGATCGCTTCGGCCTGGGCGGCGGTGAGCCAGCCTCCGTCGAAGTGGTAGTCCGTTACGGCCGGCCGATGCTCGGTCGGGTCGCGAAGGTCCGTCGCCAGGGGGCGCAGGATGCCGGTGAGGTCGAGGCCGGTCTCCTCCAGGGTCTCGCGTGCCGCGGCTCGCAGCGGGTTCTCGCTGTGGTCGAGGCGGTCTCCGGGGAACAGCCAGCGTGGCTCGGCGCCGAAGGCGTCCCGCTGCTCGTTCGGGGCTTCGTGAAGCAGCATGACCCGGTTGCGCTGGTCCGTAACGGACACGGCGCAGCCGTGGAGCGCCTGCGGCATCGTCTTGAGGTATTCGGCGGGGGGAATCCACTGCGGCATCGTGGGCAGTCTCCTATTCGCTGGCGCAGCCGGGTTCAGGCCAGGCCCTCGGGCTTGTCGCCCCGGTAGAGGACATGCACGTGGAAGTGCTTGGACTCCTGGTAGTCGCCGAGGTTCGTCACGACGCACGCGGCGCCGTGCTCGGCCCGGACCTGGGTGGCCACCTGCCGGACGACCCGCATCACCTCCAGCAGCAGTTCCTCGCCGCCCTTGCCCAGGTCTTCGAGCGAGGGGATGTGCTGCTTCGGCACGACCACGATGTGCACCGGGTAGCTGGGCCGGGTGTGGTGGTAGGCCAGGACCAGGTCCGTCTCCTGGACGGTGTCCACCGACGTGAGGCCGTTGAGCACCTGCTCGCAGTAGAAGTCGGACATGGTCAGGCTCCGATCAGGCCGAGGTAGTGGGCGACGTACGGCGGGGTCTTGAGCTCGGCGACTTCGGCGAAGGGCACCCAGGCGATGCCCTGGCCTTCGTCGCCGAGCCGGATCGCGTCCTTCGGGCCGGTGTACACCGCGTGCAGGACACGGGTCATCGCCGAGACGCGCTCGTGGCGAGGGCCGGGCAGCTCCCGGATGTCGGTGATGGTGATCCCGGCTTCCTCGAACACCTCCCGGGTCGCGGTCTCGGGCGGCGTCTCGTCGTGCTCACGCCAACCGCCGATCGGGGTTCGGTAACCCGGCCAGGCGATGCCGTCCTTCTCGTCCCGGTGGTGCACCAGCAGCTCGCCGTCCGGGGTGGTGACGAACACCACGATGCCCTCGAAATCCTGCGGCTCCGGGGTCGGACGCTCGATGTAGAGCACCCGGCCGGAGCGGGCGGCGCGCAGCACCTGGAGGTCTTGCCGGTACTCCTTCGGAGTCAAGTAGTGGCGCCAGTTGTAGTCCGTCTCGAAGCGGAACTCGCAGTGCTCGGCCGGGTCGAGGACGATGCGGGCCTGCTGCTCCTCGGTGAGCGTGCCGCCGTCGAAGACCCAGCCGATCGATGGCACGGGGCGGACGTGGTCGGCCTGCTGGTGGATGACGGCGATCAGCCGCTGTCGGCCGACCGGGTCCGGGTTCTCCGCGAGCAGGTCGAGGCCGATCTCCTCGCGGGCCTCGCGCAGCGCGGTGTCGAACGGGGACTCGCCGGGCTCGGAGTTCCCGCCCGGCCAGTCCCAGCGTTCGGCGTCAACAGAGTTGCGCATCCCAAGGACGCGACCCTCGTGGTCGCGCACCAGGAAGCAGGCCCACGTCATCGGCCGGTCGATCGTGGCCAGGTAGCGGCTGACGGGCTTCCAGCCGGCGGCGAGGCGGTGGGTGAGCCAGCCGATCACCTCGCGGTAGCCATCGCTGGTCGGTGGCAGCTCGTCCGGGCGGAACCAGCCGAAGGCGTCGTGCTCGGAGAGGGTCACCGCGGTCTCGTCCGGGACGGTGCAGGTGAAGACGAACTGGCGGGTCAGGCGGTCCCGGGTGTTGACGAAGTCCAGGGCCCGCACGTACTCGATGTCGGCGCAGTGGATGCCGGTCTCCTCGGCCAGCTCCCGGATCGCCCCATCCCTGGGGTCCTCGCCGTCGTCCAGTCCGCCGGCCGGGTAGTCCCACAGGCCGGGCAGCACGTCGTCCTGCTTGCGGCGCAGCATCAGGACGCGGCCCTGCTGGTCGCGCACCACGGTTCCGGCCGCGAGCTTCTGGACGCCTTCGGCGAGGGCCTGTTCGGCGAGCAGTTTGTACGAGATCACTTCGGGGGGTTCTCCTTGCTGTCGTTCCAGCCGCCCCAGGGGGTGACTTGCGCAGGACCTCCTGCGCGTACGCGGGAGTCTTCAGGTTTCCCCAGATCAGGTCCGGGCTGTGCCCGACGTAGTCGCTGGTGGCGGCGGTGAGTTCGTGGAAGGCACGCTGGATGTGCTCGGTGCCGCGGGCCAGCAGGTCGTCCCACGAGGTGGCGGCGGACGGCTGCGGCCTCGGACGGGGTCGGTGCAGTCACTGGCTTCTCCTGCGGGCCGGATCGGCTCGGATCGGAGACGACCGAAAGAGCGGGTCAGGCACTGGCGGTCGTCGGGGCGGCCTGGTGGGGCAGGCGGTCGCCGAGGTCGTACTGGGCGGCCTGGAGGAGATACGACTCGCGGTAGCGCGTGGCCGGTTCCTGGGCCATGAGCTCGGAGTGGCTCCCCTGTTCTACGAGGCGGCCGTGGTCGAGGACGAAGATGCGGTCGGCCTTGGCGGTGGCGCCGAGGCGGTGGGTGATGAGGATGACGGTGACGCCGAGGGCGGTGAGCTGGCGGATCTGCTCGAACGCCTCGACCTCGGTTTCCGGGTCCATCGCGGACGTCGGCTCGTCGACCACCACGAGGGCGGGGAGCCGGCCGTGGGCATCCGGCGTGGTCAGGCGCAGGTGAGTTCGAGCGAGGGCGACCTTTTGCCACTGGCCGCCCGAGAGGCCGACGCCGCCCTCGAAGCCCTTGGCGACGAGGGTGTCCCAGCCGCGCGGCAGCTCCTCAACCACCGGGTGAAGGTCGGCATAGTCGGCGGCGGTCTCCAGCTGTCGCTGCTCGCAGGCGACTTCGGGGCGGCCGAGGAGCAGGTTGGCGCGCAGGGTGAAGGACCAGCGCTGGAAACTCTGGGCGAGCAGGGCGACGCTGCTGAAGAGCTGGTCGCGGTCGGCGGTCGCGGTGTCGATGCCGTCCCACCGGACGCGGCCCTGGTGTGGCTGGTAGACCCCGCACAGGATGTTGGCCAGGGTGGACTTGCCCGAACCGTTGGCTCCCACCAGGGCGATGACCTTGCCCCGGGGGATCGTCATGGTGACCTTGTCCAGCGCCGGGGTCTCGCGGCCGTCGTAGGTGAAGGACACGTCCTCGACGGTGATTGTCTCGGGGCGCTCGGGCAGCGGTGTGCCGCCGGTGGGGATGGCCCGGCGGTGGCCCTCGCGGCGCAGCTGGTCGAGGTCGCGGACGAACAGCGACTCCTCGTACAGCTGGTTGATCTGGGAGACGAGGCCGCCGATGCTCGCCGAGCCGGTGCGGATGGCCACCACGGCGGTCCCGGCGGCGGCCAGTGGGATCGCCCCGCTCATGACGAGCGAGCCCAGGAGAGCGAAGGCGCCGACGGTGGCGGCGCCGGCCAGCGCCGCGGAGAGCAGGTCCGTGCGGGCCCGAGCGCCGGCGAGGCGGGCCTGCTCCTGCTCGGCGGCGCGGGCCATCTGCTCGTAGTGGTGGAGGATGAACGGCCCGCAGGCGTGCACCCGCAGCTCGGCCGCGGAGTACGGCCGGATCAGCATGTCCGCCAGAGCGCTGCTGGCCCGGGAGTGCTGGAGCCAGGCCCGCCTGGAAGCGTAGTGGCGGCGGGCGGTGCGGACAGCTCCCCAGCCGCGCGGGGCGGTGATCAGCAGCAGCATGGGCAGCAGGGCGGGGTGGAGGACGGACAGGACGCCGGCTGCGGAGACGAGACTGAAGGTGGCGGTGAGGACGGAGGTGGCCTGGCCGATGATGCGCTGCAGCGACATCGCGCCCCAGCGGGCGCTGTCCACCTCGGCGAGGAACTCGGAGTCTTCGATCGCCTCCAGCTCGGAGCGGCCGACGATGCCCAGGAACTCCATCGTGGCCTGGCGGAAGACCGCTGGTTCCAGCCTGCCTCCGGCCCAGGCGGAGGCGGCGGACAGCACCGAGGACAGGCCCGCTATCAATCCGACCATCACGATCGCCGGCGAGGCGGCTCGCAGCACGTCGGCGACATGGCCGGGGGCGAGTAGTGCGGCCAGGGCGTGGTTGGTGGCGATCAGCGCGAAAGCGGCGGCCAGCCCGCGCATCATCTCGGCGCCGACCAGGGTCAGCAGCGCCGCGCGGTCGGCCTGCCACGCCATACCTCCAGCTAGGCGCAGGAAGCGCGGCATCTGCCGGGCGACCGCCCAGAACGTCACCTCGCCACTGGCCATCTCGTGCTTGGCCCAGCCGTAGTCGTAGCGCATCGGCCCGCCGAACAGCAGCTGCTCGCTGTCCGGCACGGAGTCCGTCGAGGTCTTGGGCGTGCTGGTCACATACTCCCTTTCGCAGAGGGGAACGCGGTGGTCGGGCGCCAGTGCCGTCAGGGTCCGGCGTAGCCGTGGGGCGACCGGTACGGACCGGGCAGGGTTGGACCGGTCTGCACCGTGCCGGGCGGGCGCACTCGCCCGGCACGGTGCAGACGGGCGCCGGTCACGTCTCGACGAGCTCCCGCTGTCCGGAGGCGGGGTCGAATCCGTGGGTGGAGAACGCGGGCCCACCGGCCAGGTACGCCTCCACCGCGGCCTTGGAGGTCGGGAACATCGGGCTGGGCAGGACGCCTGCGGCGGGGTGCCAGCGCACCTCCAGGTGCTTGTCCGGCTCGACGTTGACCAGCTCGCCCGTGAACTCGCTGGTGGCGAAGACGAACAGCATGAACCCGCCGCGCCCGTCCCAGCCCTCCTTAGCCTGGATGGTGTGCACCAGGCGCAGGTCGGATGGCTTGGCGATGAGCCCGGCTTCCTCACGTAGCTCCCGGGCGGCAGCATCGGGGATCTCTTCCCCGGGGTCGACCTTTCCACCCGGGATCGTCCACGCGGGCCCGGGGGTCCAACTGCGCTGCCCGTACAGGAGGGTGGCGATCCGGTCGCTGTTCAAGTCGTGGGCGATGACGCAGACTGACAGCCTGCTCGTCTCGTGCATCAGGTGCTCCTGGTTGAAGGTTGAGGGGGCGATGGAGGGGAGGCGACGGTCGAGTAACTGCGCTTCTACGTGTCGCGCGGGGGCAACTGGGAGAGCGCGGTCTCGCGCAGGATGCGGTCGACCGTGTCGTGGAGGGTGCTGTCGCTGCCGATGACGGTCTCGATGCCGCCGGGAAGGACGTCGTGCTCGCGGTACCAGTCGCGCAGTTCACGCTCGGTGACGGCCGTCAGGTACTCGCGATCGGCCTTCGAGGCGTGCCGGACCAGCGTCTCGTCGATCGGGACGTCGAGGTAGTAGCAGCGGGTGATGCCGCGGTGGTCGCCCACCAGGCGCGTGAGCATCTCGCCGTAGTGATCGGCGTACAGGATGCCTTCGATGACGACGTGGTAGCCGGCGCCCAGCGCGTACCGTGCCACCGTGTCGATCAGGCCGATGTTCGCGCCGCCGGGCCGGTCCCATTCGCGCAGCACGATGCGTCGGAGGTTGTCCTGCGCGACGATGGCCAGGCCCCGGCCGAATCGGTCCCGGATGCCCGCAGCCACCGACGACTTGCCCGACGCCGAGTTTCCCCGGACGACTACGAGCCGAGTCTCCGCGCTCCCGGCGGGCGCCCCGGCCGACGGGAGTCCTGGGTGGCTCGTGGTGCTCATGCCGGCCATCCGACGACGGACAGCGGGCGGCCGGCGGTGATCTGCGCGAGCGCATCGGCGGTGTAGCCGACGATCGGCTCCGGAAGGTCGTCCAGCGGCCACCAGAGGAGGGCGGTGCACTTGGCCGGTTCGCGGTTGGTGATCTTGCCGGTGTACGCGCGAGGGGCGAAGAACAGCTGGAGGCGTCCGGCACCGTCGTCGGCGTCGAGGTGGTGGAGGGTGTGCACCAGGTCGAGGTCCTCCTCCCGGATGGTGATGCCGAGTTCCTCGTCGGCCTCGCGGGCCATGCCGGCCAGGACAGACTCTCCCGCTTCGAGGTGGCCGGCCGGGGCGTGCCAGTGCTGGTCAGCGAAGGTGGTGTTGGCGCGCTGTCCGAGCAGCACCCGGCCGTTCTCGATCAGGACCAGGTGGACTCCCACAACCAGCGTGTGCGGCACGGGACGTCTCCTTCCCAGGGTGTGAGGGAACCGGCGCGGGGAGCGCGTCCGGTTCAGGGCATGGCGAAGCTGCGATCAAACTGGTGATCGTTCGTCGTACGTGAGTGCGTGGGCGGCTGTCCCACCGTAGGCGGCCCGGCGGGGCCGTGTCGGCGTGTCGCGGCAGAAGCCACACGATCCGGTGAACAGCCCCAACCCGTCATACTGGTAGGGCGGTTACGGGTCGAACAGGGCAGTGTGCCACGGGGGACTGACAAGCGCGCCATGCTCGGCGGGAGGCGGGCATTGCGCACATCGCTTTTGTCCACTACGCCACCACAGCGGCGGGAAGCGCCTCGCCGACGCCGGCGCGCGGCCCGGGCAGCGCCGGGTACTGGGTTTGCAGCCTGGCGGCCAGGCGGACGGCCGCGTCCGCCAGGCTCCAGTGGGAGAACCCCTGCGGGTAGTTCCCGAGCTGCCGCCGGGCGAGGGGGTCATACTCCTCGGCGAGGAGCCCGAGATCGCTGCGCAGGGCAAGTAGCCGGTCGAACAGCTCGCGGGCTTCGGCGTGCCGGCCGATGACGGCAAGGCTCTCGGCCAGCCAGAACGTGCAGGCCAGGAAGGCGCCCTCATGGCCTGCGAGCCCGTCCACGTTGCCGCCGGCATCCCCGCGGGTGGCGTAACGCAGCACCAGCCCGTGCTCGGTGAGCTCGCGCTGGACAGCTTCGACAGTGCGGATGACGCGCTTGTCGTCCGGCGGCAGGAAGCCGACCAGCGGCAGGAGCAGCAGGGAGGCATCGAGGGCCCGGCCGCCGTAGGACTGGGTGAAGGTGCCCGTCTCGGAGTTGAAGCCGCGCGTGCAGACGTTGGCGTGGATCTCCGCGCGCAGGCGGGCGAGGCGGACGAGGACGGCAGGGGCCGTGGTGGTTCGGCGTTCCAGCAGCCGCAAGGTCCGGTCCACGGCGACCCAGCACATGACCTTGGAGTGGGTGAAGTGCCGTGCCGGGCCACGGATTTCCCAGATGCCCTCGTCGGGCTCGTGCCAGCGCTGCTCCAGCTGCTCGGCGAGTGCCAGGAGCAGGGCGTCGCACTGCGGGGACGGAGGGAGGCCGGCATCCTCGGCGAGCAGCAGGGTGTCGGCGAGTTCGCCGTAGACGTCGAGCTGGAGCTGGCCGGCGGCGCCGTTGCCGATACGCACCGGCCGGGAGCCGTCGTAGCCGGGCAGGTGGTCCAGGACCTCCTCGTCGAGGTCGGCATCGCCGTTGACGCGGTAGATCGGCTGGAGGCGCTCGGGGTTGACGGTGTCGACCAGCCATCTGCGCCACTGGCGGGCCTCGTCGAGAAAGCCGAGCCGCAGCAGCGTGGCTATGGTCAGCGCGCTGTCGCGCAGCCAGACGTAGCGGTAGTCCCAGTTCCGTTCGCCGCCGAGCTGCTCGGGCAGGGAGGTGGTGGGCGCGGCGACGACACCGCCACCCGGATGGCAAAGTGCCTTGAGAGTGAGGGCGGAGCGCACCACCGCCTCGCGGTCCGGGCCGCGGTAGGTGCAGCCGGCGACCCACTGCTCCCAGAACTCCGCGGTCGCGTCGAGCTCGGAGAAGGCGTCGGGCGGAACGGGCGCGGGACGGTGAGAGGGAGCCCAGACGAGGGTGAGCACGACGATCTGGCCGGCGCGGACGGTGAAGTCGGCCCGGCACACGCCCCGCCCGTTGGCGGTGTGCTGGGGGCCGTCGAGCCAGTACGAGTCCGGGTGGGCGACCACCCACAGCCGCGAGGCTCCGCGGGTGGTCCGCTCGACGCGCGGCCGGGTGGCGCCGTAGCCGGGACGGGGGTGGAAGACGCTGGCGACGCGGACCTCGCCGCTGACGCCTTCGACAATCCGGATGATCCTCGGCTCCGCGTGGTCGCTGACCGTGGGCGCCGGCATGAAGTCGGTGACCGTGACCGTGCCGGCGGGGGTGTCCCACTCCTGGCGCAGGACCAGAGAGTTGCCCACGTAGTGGCGGCGGTCGGTCGCCGGGGGCGGTGAGCCGTCGTATACGGCCGGGCCGACGCGCCACAGGCCATGGTCGGCGGTGCCGAGTAGCGAGGCGAACACGGCCGGCGAGTCGAAGCCGGGCAGGCAGGCCCAGTTGATGGAGCCGTCCGGGCGGACCAGGGCGGCGGCGACGGTGTTGCCGAGGAGCGCGTGGTCCTCGATCCGGGTAGGGGCGGTGACGGTGTGCATGGGGTCCTGACGTGGGCGGGTGGGTGGGTGGTCAGCGGTGAGCGGAGGCGCGGGCTGCGAGCGCGGCGAGGGCTGCGGCGACGGTGTCGGCGAGCGTGTCGGCCACCGGCAACCACGGCATGAGGTTCGCGAGCAGCACACGGTTGGCGCGCTGGACGGGGTCGGCCGGGTCGCAGCCGACGACCACCGTCCCGCCGTACGGGGAGAACAGGCCAGCCTCGTAGCAGTCGTGCACGCGCACGTGGCCGATCGGGTTCCAGAACAGGACGACGTCGGTGCGCCGGATGTTGCGGTCCTGCCAGCCGAACGGCAGCCACGCGAGGTAGGGGTTGGTGGCCGGGTTGCGCGATGGCCGGGGGTTGAGCACCGTGCCGTCGAAGCCCGCGACGGCGAACAGGTCGACCGCTTCGCTCTGCCAGTCCGGGCAGTCAACGGTTGCCCCGGCGAGGAACACCGCTGGGCGGCCGTCCGGGGCGTACGGCTCCGGCACCTCGAGGTACCGCAGCTGCGTGTTCACGACGTATCCGGGTCGCTGGCGGCGGCCTGCGCGGGGCGGCCCAGCAGGAGCATGGCGACGGCGTGGGTGCGGTTGGCTGCGCCCAGGTGCGACACGGCCTGTCGGATCAGCTGGCCGACCTGGGCTTCGTCGAGCCCCAGGGTGCGGCCGGCGGAGCGCGCGTCGTGGGTGGCGAGGAGGGTGAGCACGCGGTGTTCGGCCGGATCGAGGGCCGGGAGCTCGGCGGATATGGCCGCGCGCAGCGGCCCGGCGTCGATCAGCTTGGCGGCGATGAGATGGGCGATGGTTCGGGTGCGGTCGCTGAAACCCATGCGCCGGTTGAGGTTCCAGGCCGCGCTCGCGGTGGTCGCGGGGCGGCGGCCGAGGGCGGTGGCGGCCGAATCAGTGCTGTGGCCGAGCGCGAGCAGGTGCGCCAGCTGACGCTCGGCGTCGGTGAGGTGCTCCGCCGGTGCTGCGGGTGCCAAGGAGCCGCCGGTGCTGACCAGCGTCGTGCGGGCACCGCTGGTGACGGCGTCGTTGGGCGACGGGGCGGTGGTGACGACCAGGCAGCGGCCGATCGGCTGATCGAGCAGGTCGGCGGCGGCCCGGTAGGGGTTGGTGCCGTTCGCGGTGTGCTCGGTGGAGCAGACAGCGGCGGACCACAGGTGCGCGACGCGCAGGTTGGCTAACTGCCGGGTCAGGTCGTCACCGAGGGAGGGGGCGATCAGGGCGCACGGCATCGCGATCGAGCGGGCGCGCAGCAGCAGCCGCAGCAGTGGCGCCGGGGTGGTGAGCTGCCCCGGGGCGCCGCTGACCAGCAGGGCGGGGTCACTGCCGGACAGTGCGGTTCGGGGCAGGTCGGTGAGCGAGGTGAGGTCCACGAGGACGGCGGCGCGGTTGCGCAGGTGCCCGTCGAGGTCCCGGCTGGCGACGGTGCCCGCTGCGCGGTGGTCGGGTGGGGTGTTCATCGGCTCTCTGTGGTCGAAAGGGGTGCGGCCCTGGCCCGGACGGCCGCCATGGGTGTGAGCAGCGTGGTGCGCGTTGTCACCCGGCCGGAGGGCGCCGGGGCTCGGCGGCGGCGTTCTTCGGTGGGGTGCGGCGGTTGACCAGCCGGTCGACGGCGGCCAGCGTGGAGAACGAGACGGCGGTGAAGATCCCGAGGTACACGGGTTGGCCGGACTGGGTGCGGTGCTCCAGGAGGTAGAGCGTGGCGCCGCCGACGAGGACGCCGAGCAGGAAGCACACCGTGGCCAGCGCTGCGGCGCGGGCGGCGGAACGGCGGATGCTCAACGCGCCGCTCCGCTGCCGACGGCCGCGGCGAGCGGTTCGGCGGGCCACGATGGGTCGATGTCGCTGAGCCGGACGAGGCCGGCGAGGACCCCGACGACGCCGGCCTGCGGCCGGCTGTCGACGCCGAGGTAGGTGAACAGGGTCTTGACGTAGCTGCGCATCGTTGTCGGGGAGATACCGAAGTCGGCGGTCAGCTCCGGGGTGGTTCGCCCACCGGACCAGCCGCGCAGGATCTGGGCCAGCCGCGGTGGGAGCTGAGGCTTGACGCTCAGAGCGCCGGTGGGGCGCACCGGCTCGGTGACGATCCGGTGCGCGGTGGCCCAGGCGGCGAGGTGCGGCACGGTGCGGGTGCCGGTCTTGGCGAACAGCGCCTGGATCGCCTCGCGGGCGGCTTCCGTGTCCTTGCTCGACCCGGGGGCAGTGGCGATCTGCGAGGCGCTGTTGCCCTGGGCGACGAGGGTGATCAGCTGGCGTTCCGCTTTGGAGAGTTCGGGCAGTGGGCCGACGGTCACGGCGTCCTCCTACGTGGTGGTTCGGGCGGGTCACAGCTGGTGGGGGATCGGTGCGTTGGGCGCGGCGAGATGGAACAGCAGCCGGGGACCGAGCCGGGTGGCCTCGTTGGTGCCGATGACCAGGACGAGGTCGCCGGGGGCGGCCATGTCGGCGATCTGCTGCTCGACGCCGGGCTCGCTCGGGCCGGAGCGGATGCGGTGGACCGTGCCCGCCCCGAGGCGCTGGAGGGCGGCCTGCTCGACGGCGTCCAGCGGGTCCTCGACGGCGTGCATGGTGGTCAGCGGGGTGCTGACCGGCAGCAGCAGGGCCAGGTCGGCTTCGCCGAGCGCGGTGCCGAGGTCGTCGGCGTGCGCGCGGGTGCGGGCGATTCCGTCCGGTTCCAGGACGGCGATGACCGAGCCCTCGGTCAGCATGCGGGCGGCCATGAGGTCCTCGGTGACCTCGCGGGGGTGGCGGGCGCGGGAGTCGATCACGGTGATCTTGGCTTGGGTGCCGAGCGTGGCCAGCGAGCGTTCGGCTCCGGGAAAGGCATGGATGCGCTCGGCGACGGCTTGGGGGTCCTCGCCGAGGACCAGGGCGGTGGCGATGGCGGTGCAGGTGGCCAGAGCGTGGTGACGGCCGGCGATCGGCAGGGCGAAGGCGTGCTGGCTGCCTTGGTAGCGGATGGTGACGTGGTGCTCCTCGCCGGTCCAGCGGGGCACCATGATCCATACGTCGTCGGTGCGTTCGAGGCCGACGGTGACCACCCGCAGGCTGGGCCGACCGGGCCGAGCGGGCCGGTCGGTCAGGCGCTCGCGCAGGATCTTCGCGCTGCTGTCCCAGGTCGGCAGGACGACGACGTCGGCGAGGCGGGCCAGGTGCTCGGCGGCGTTCAGGCCCTCGATGTTGTCCTCGTAGTGGGGACTGTTTGCGCCGGTGGTGAGGATCAGCGCGGCGGCCAGCCGCGGCTGGCTGTTCAGGTAGTGCGGTGCGGGGCGGTGCTGCCACGCGCCGGGCGGGGCCGCCTCGTGGGTGGCAGTGTCGGGCGCGAGGTCGACCACAAGTCGGCCTTCCCCGGCATGCCCGGCGTGGCCCTTGCGGGCCGGGGCGTTCAGAATCCAGCCCGTCTTGCCGTCGTCCAGCACTGCAGCCAGGGCGGCTGCCGCGGTCGTGGTGCTGTGGCTGCCGCCAACCGCCACCGCCGAAGTCCCGGTCTGCGCGGCGACGGCCGCGAGCGCGACGGCATGCCCGAGCACCGGCAGCCGCAGCACCTGCGCGCGGTCCAGCTCGGGATGCGGCTCGACGACGGCGCCCGACCACACCACCGCGGTGCGATCGGCTTGGACGTGGTCCTTGGCGAAGCCGGCCTCGACCTTTACCCCGGCCGCTCTCAGAGCGGCAACTGCGGGGCTGTCCTGGTGTTCGGGCGGGACGCTGCCGGTGACGTCGGCGCCGTTCCCGGCCAGCCACAGGGCCAGGCCCTGCATGCCGGGCGCCGCGACGTTAACCAGGTGCGGGGCCGACAGCAGCTCGGGCACGGCCGCGGCCGGACCGGTGGCGGAGCAGATGGTGGTGTCCATGTTGGCCTCCAACGGGGAAGCGGGGAGTGGGGGTTGGTCCGGGCCGGCGGCGGGGAGGGGGATCGACCCGCAGCCGGCCCGGGGTTCATGCCTGGGCGAATCCGCGTTCCAGCTCGGCGTCGGTGACGCGGGCGGCGTGGTGCTCCAGGTCCAGGTGCGCGACGCTGGCCAGATGCGTGACGACCCGCTCGCCCAGCAGCTCCGCGGCGAGTGTGCTGCTCTCGAAGGCGGCGAGTGCCTCGGCCAGAGAGCGCGGTACGGGCCGTGCGTGGTGGTCCTGGTAGGCGTCGCCGGTGCTCACTGGCGGAGGCTTGAGTCCGGCCGCGATGCCGTGCCGAATGCCGGCGAGGACGGCCGCCACCGCGAGCACCGGGTTGGCGTCGGCGCCAGGTAGGCGCACCTCCAGCCGCAAGCTGCTGTCGTGGCCGACGACCCGCACCGCGCAGGAGCGGTTGTCGCGACCCCAGGTGAAGCGGTCCGGTGCGAACGAGTGCTCCCGCAGGCGCTTGTAACTGTTCACGTACGGCGCCCACAGCGGCGCGGTGACGGGAAGCACGGTCAGCAGCCCCGCGACCGCCTGCTCGCCCAGCTCTGACAGTTCCTTCCCCGCGCCCGCGCCGGTGCCCAACACAGGGCCCCGGTCAGAGTGCAAGGAGACGTGCAAGTGCATGCCGCTGCCGACCCCGCCCGGCAGGGCCGCCATGAACGACGCCGCCATGCCCCGCTCGTCCGCCACGGCCTTGGCGGCGTGCTTGAACAGCACGTGCTGCTCGCACATGGCTAGGGGTTCCCCGTACGGGAAGGTGACTTCGGTCTGACCCGGAGCACCTTCCAACTTGACCGCCTCGACGGGAAGTCCGGCTTCGGCGAGGACCTGCCGAAGGCGCCTTCCGAACTCGGCGACCGCCCCCGGCTGGTCGAGTGCGTAGTCGCGGTTGTCCCACGTGGCGGGGCGAAGCCCCCGCCAGCCGGCCGCCGCGGCGTCTCGGGTGGTGCCCTCGTAGACGACAAACTCCGTCTCGACCCCGAGAGCGGCGGTCAGGCCCAGACCGGCGAGCTGGTTGCGCTGCTCGTTCAGCGCGGTGACCGGGCCCAGCGGGTGCGGCCACCCTTCGCTGGTCGGATCGGCGAACACCACCGCCGTACCTGGTAGCCAAGGCAGCACCCGCGCCCTCTGAAGGTCGGGCAGCAGCGCGACGTCCCCAAACCCCGTCTGCCAGGAGAACGCGCCGGTCTGCGGGGCGGCCATCCCCAGGTCGGTGCCGATCACGTATCCGCACATCTCTGGGGAGATCCGGCCCGACCGCAGCCGCTCCACCAGCGTCCTCGCCTCGTACGCCTTGCCCTTGAGCCTGCCCTGCACGTCAACGGTCGCGAGCAGCACAGTGTCGAGACCGAAGGCGTCCACCAGCTGGTGCAGCGGCCCGACCGGCGAAGTGACGTCGGCTGTCGTACGGGCCGTACGGGAACGGACGGCGCGCATGGTTGCCCTCATACGATCTGCGCCTCGACCCGGGCCAGGTAGGGGTCCTCGACGACCGGGACGCTGAACTTCGCGCCGGCCATGCGGTACCAGCCCGCCGCCAGGACGAGGACGACCAGCAGGGTGACGGGGGCGTAGTTGAACGTCTCGACGGTCACCGGGAAGCGCTGCGGCAGGCACACGAGCACCGTCAGTACCACCACCCACGCCACGGCGGCGATCCCGACCGGACGGCTCCAGCGCCCCAGATTCCAAGGCCCCGGGACGAACCGGTCCCCCTGTCGCAACCGCAGGAACACCGGGATGATGTACGACGGTGTCATGCCGATGACGTTCACGGCGGTCACCGCCCCGTAGGCGACCGGCGACCACAGCGAGGGCACCGCCAGGACGAACGCCACCGAGACGGCCAGCCACACCGCTGCCACCGGCACCCCGCCCGGCGACACTCGGCGCCAAGTCGCCGAGCCGGGCAGCGCGCCGTCCCGCGAGAAGGCGTAGATCATCCTGCTCGCCGCGGTGGTCTCGGCCGAGCCGCAGAACAACTGGGCGCCGATCACGACCACCAACAACAGCTTCGCCCCGCCCGTCCCGACCGCGTCCAGGAAAATCTGCGCGGGCGGCACCGCCGCGCCCGCAGTGGCGGAGTAGTCCTGCACCGCAAACAATAGGCCGCCCAGCAGCACGAGCCCGGCCAGCAGCGAGACCCAGATCGACCGGACGATGCCACGCGGCGCGGCCAGGCTCGCGCCCTTCGTCTCCTCCGACATGTGGGCGGAAGCGTCGTACCCGCAGAACGTGTAGCCGGCCAGCAGTAGGCCAACCGCGCTCACGTAGACCGGGTTCGACCAGCCGGTTTCGTTGACGAAGTGACCGAAGACGAAGGCCGCGCTCTGGTGATGGGAGGGGACGATGGCGAGGACGCCGACGATCACCGCCACACCCAGCAGGTGCCACCACACTGAGATGCCATTGAGCAGGCTCACTACGTTGACGGCGAAGACGTTCAGCAGGGCGTGGAGCACCAGAACGCCCGCGAAGATCGCCAGGATCAGGCCCGGTGTCGGCTCGACACCCCATTGCAGCCCGGCGAACGCCGCGATGAACGAGGCGGCGCCGTAGTCGATGCCGGCGATCCCGCCTAGCAGACCCAGCAGGTTCAGCCAGCCCGTTGCCCATCCCCAGCGCGGGCCGCCGAGGCGCTGGGCCATGTAGTAGAGGCCGCCGGACGTGGGGTAGGCGCTGGTGACTTCGGCCAGGGCCATGCCGACGAGGAGCACGGCCAGGCCGACGCCGACCCAGCCCCACATCATCACGGCCGGACCGCCGGTGACCAACCCGAATCCGAACAACGTCATGCAGCCGCTGAGCACTGAGATGACCGAGAAGCTGACGGCGAAGTTGCCGAAGGGGCCCATCCGGCGGACCAGTTCGGGCTCGTAGCCCAACGACCGCAGATGGTCGTCGTCCCCGCGGGTGGGAGCGGAGCGGTGGGACCGTTGCACTGTGAGACCTCCGTAGGAAGATGCGGCATGCGGGTGCCCGAGCGGGCGGCCAGGCGGAGAGGCGTCAGCGGGAGGCGGCGAACGACTGGGCCATGGCCTGGCGGAGCAGTTCGTTCGGCCGGTCCGTCAGGCTCACCCAGGGCTGAGAGGACACGAACGGGGTTAGGGCCGCGAACACCTCGGCGGCCTGCTGGCGTTGGCGGGTCGCCCAGAGCGCGTGAGCGAGGTGGTTCTCATCCACGACCGGCCACCTGCCCTTCTTGCCGGGCGCGGCCTGCCAGTGCTCATAGGCACGAAGCACCGTGGCGCGGACCGTTTCCTCATCCGTCCACTGGAGTTGGACCGCCTCCTTGCGCTCCGCCCGGTGGTAGCGCTCGACGTACAAGTGCAGCGGGAGGGCGTGAAGCGGTGAGCCGGTGGGCGCGCCGGGCAGATAGGTCGCCAGGAAGCTGGTCGCCGCGCCGCCTTCGCCGCGGGCGAGCCAGAAGCGGAGCATGCGGTGGAACGCCTCCCTGTTCCACGGGTCCGTTCGCCGGGCTTGGTCGAGCAGACCCCACGGGCCGGGCGGGAGCATCTGGTCGGGGGCCCCAACCCGATGCTCAGGACGGGTCTGGGCGAGGTCAAGCTGCGCGAGGGCGAGAAGGCTGATCCACGGCACGGGGTCGGCGGCGAGAGTGGAAGCCGCTCGCCAGCACCATTGCCGGGCCGAGTGCTCGAGGACGGCCAGCTCCCGCGGGTCGGCCCGCTGCTGCCGGACCATGAGGGCCAACTCGACAGCGGCACGGGCCTGAAGCGTGACCAGGCCGAAGCCGTTCGGCTCCTCGGCCGTCCAATGCTCAAGGATGTCTGTGCGGGCCGAGACCGCGCCGAGCGCCTGAGTGCGAGAAGTCCACAACGCTGGGTCGCCCCAGGTCCGGGCAAGCAGCGTCCGGGCCGACATCCACCGCCCGAGTTGAAGCTCCTCCACCGCTCCCCGGAGATCACCATCGTGTCCCGCCGGGTGCTGGACAAGCTGTCCCGACTGAGAGACGGATGCGGTGTCCATTGGCGGTCCTTCCTAGAGGGGATGCGGGCAGCGCGCAGAGCGAGGGCGAAAGGCCAAATGGGGTGAAAGCGCGGCGTCGAAGCGAGAACTGGCCAGTCAGGAATGCCAACTTTCTTCGGCGGGTCATACAGAAGCAGCACGAACTGGCGGTGAACACGGCAAACTTGATGCGTAGTTGAGGCGCAGGTGATGCAAAGAGCGCTCTGGCCTGCATCTCTTCGGGCGTCAGGAAACTTGGGATGTTTGCCTATGGCTGTACGGAAGCGGTCAGCGCTCGCAGCGCGGCGGGCGGCGGCGGGCTACACGCAGGAGAGCTTCGCTGCTGCGATGTGCCTGGACCGCACCACCGTGGGCCGGTGGGAGCTAGGTAAGAGCGAGCCGCAGACCTGGCAGCGGCCGAAGTTGACGGAGGTGCTCGGTGTAACCCCTGGTCAACTGGACGAGATCCTGAGGCAGACCCAGGAGCAGGCGGAGAGGTCTGCTGGTTCTGCAACGAAGGATCCGGTCGGGAAGCTGGCGCCGCGTCCCTCGGCGCCCACTGAGGCGACCGGTGTGCGGCTCGACATCGGGGCTCCCCAGATCAGCGACTGGGCCGCCGTCTACGCGACGCCACCTGCCGATCTGCAGGAACGGAGGCTGTGGGTCACCGACGAGGAAGTGGGTGTCGCCGCAGGCATGCTCGCGATGTTCCGCCAACTCGATCACACTCACGGTGCCCGGTCGTTCGCGCCCCAGGTCAGGTCCTACATCGCCGGTGAACTCGACTCACTGCTTGCCCGTCCCGCAGCCGACGAGCGGGTCGCGCGCCATCGCGCCCGGGTTACCGTCGGCTTCCTCGAACTCGCCGGCTACCAGGCCGTCGACACCGGGAGCCCGGCGCAGGCGCAGGCGTACTACCAGCGGGCACTGGCATTGACCACAGCCACGAACGACCAGGCGTACGGCGCCTACCTGGTGGCCGTGAACCTGGGCCACCTCGCCTTGCACTGTGACGAGCCACAGACAGCTCTGCGGTGGGCGTCCTCGGCTCACGCTGCGGCAGGCACTGCGACGAGCCCCGCGACCAGGTCGGCCATCACCGCAGTGGTCGCGCGCGCGAACGCCCGACTGGGCCGGGAGAGCGAGGCTACCAAGCTGATCCTGCAAGCCGAGGAGCTGCTCGGCACGGCGAATCCGCAGGAAGAACCCGACTGGATCCGCTACTTCACGCCCGCCTACCTGGCGGACGAGGTAGCGCACTGCTGGCACGACCTCGGCCGCGCCCCGGCCGCGAGGACCCAGCTGGCGGAGGCGCTCGACGGCGTCGGCCGGGACAAGGTCCGCCGCCTCGCCATCGACGCTGCGCTTCTCGCCTCCACCTGGCTCCGCACCGGTGACCTCGATCTGGCGTGCGCGACCGGCCTGGACGCCGTGGCGTACGCGGCCAGGACAGGCTCGGGACGGTGCGTGGAGCGCGTGGCCGGCGTCCTCGCCGAACTCGACGCCCACGCCGGTTACGCCCCTGTCCAGGATCTCCGCGAGTACACCCGGGCAGTCCTGCCGGAGGCGGACCGGCTCGCGCTCACGATGGCCCGCGGTGCATGATCCGCCGGTAGAACGCGATCTCCGCCTGGAGGGACTGCTCGCGTGACACAGGGTCCGAGAGGTAGTGGTCGCCGCCTTCGAGGAGGAGGCGCTGGTGTGCGCTGCTGGACCCGGCGAGCTGGTCGGCGAGCCGCATGGCGTCCTCGGCAGAGGTGATGGTGTCGGCCGATCCGTGGATCAGCAGGACAGGGATCTTCACGCGCTCGGGCCGTACCGCACCGGCGGGCCCCGCCAGGACGGCGGCGTGCGGGCGCTGGAACGGGGGCACCGACCGCTCCCACCGAGCGGGGTCGATGATGGCGGACGTCGCTGTCGCCCCGGAGAAAGGTCCAGGCCGGCAGGCCGCCTGGAGCGCGGTGTAGCCGCCGGCGCTGGCGCCGCTGATGAACACCGCATCGGCCGTCGCCACGCCGGCCCTGACGAGGTGCTCGGCGACGGTCGCGCAGTCCTCGACGTCGTAGTCACCCCAGTGGCCGTGCAGGGACTGCCGGAACGCGCGGCCCTGGCCTGTGCTGCCCCGGTACAGGACCTCGGCGACCGAGAACCCGTGGCTGACGAAGAACTGGGTGGTCCAGTCGAGACGCAGCGGGACGTCGTCGGTCGGCCCGGGATGGGCTCGGACGAGCAGTGGTCCCGGCTGCCGGTCGTGGGAGCGGTGTAGCAGATACCGCAGCGCGCCGTGCGCCGAAGTCACTGTCTCCACGGATGGCGGCAGCACGGCCCAGGGTGCGGGCTGGTGGCCTTCCCCGCCGACCGGGCGGGCGCCGCAGGGCGCGGAGGTGAGGTCGGCGGCCCAGACGGACGGCGGCCGGCTCGGGGTCGACCCGATCACGGCCGCGGTTTCACCGGAGACGGCCACGTAGGGCTTGATGGACGTGAGGTTCGAGGCGAGCCGACGCCTTACCGTGCCGTCGACCAGCAGCAGCTCGCTGCGGATGCCGTCGCTCGTGGTCAGGACGATTCCGCCGGACGAGGTGAAGCCGTACGACTGGTAGCCGCCCTCCCACGGCGCTGGCGCGCAGTCCGCGTCGACCTGCGCGATGGCCTCGACGACACCGTCGCGGAAGCGGTGAAGATTCAACCAGCCCGTGCGGTCGGACATGAAGTAGAGCGAGCCGCCCGGACCCCACAACGGCTGCACCACCGACTCGGTGGGGCTGCCCGCCACCACGGTGGCCAGACTCGACCGGCCTGGCCGGGCATCGGTCAGCAGGAGCCGGGAGCCGTCCCATGGCATTTCGTCGCGATTCCACTCCAGGTAGGCGAGGACACCACCTTCGAGTCGCGGCGCGGCCAGGAATCCGGACGACCGGACCAGCACGCGGACATCCCCGGACCGGGAGACGGAGACGATCTCGTCGGCGGCCTCTCCGCCGCGGACCGCCAGAAGGAGGCTATCGGCGGCGAGGGCGAGCTCCCCGAACTGGACATCCCTTCCGCCGACAGCGACTCGTACCGGGGGCCCGTCCGCGCCGAGACCGAAGACGGATCGACCGTCGTCGCCGACGAACCACACCGTGTCCGGGCCGACCACGAAGGTGCCGCCGCCGTAGGCGTGGAGCTGACCGCCGACCGGGACCTGCGGTGAGGTCACGGCGCGGCCCGGTCCGGTGGAGCTCGACCGCATGATCCGGCGCACGCCGCCGTGGTTCGGATCGGACTGCAACCACCAGAGAGAGCCTTGCGCGAACCGGAGCTCATCGAACGCCACGAGTTTCTGAGCCACCCACGCGGGCGAAAGCCCGATGCTGCCCTTGATGGTCATGCGGTCCTCCCGGCCGTCGCTGCCCGCCCCGCCGTAGGCTATCCGCCCGCCGGATGGCACGACCCACATGCGCAAGCCACTGCAGCCCCGGGCGAATCCCGGGGCTGATCTCCGGCGGTTGAGCGCACTCTACGGGCAGGATTTCGGCCAGGTCAGGCGGTCTGAGCCTTCGGTGCGTAGCGCAGGACGACGACATCCCCGAGGGTCTGGACGCCGAGCAACATCATCCGGTGGGTGCTGCCGCCGGGGTAGTCGGCGGGGTGGAGGAAGCGCGGTGCGGCAGCGTCACCGACGAGCAGCGGGGCGATGGCGAGGTGGATCTCGTCCACCAGCCCCTGGGAGAGGAACTGGGTGTGGATCTGCCCGCCGCCCTCGACCATGAGGCGTTCGACGCCGCGGGCGGCGAGATCGTCGAGGAGCGCACTGAAGTCGACGGTGGGGCCGGTGCTGACGACGTCGGCCAGGCCGTCGAGCGTTTCGCGCAGCTTCGGCGCGGAGGCGTCGGTGGTGTAGACGACTTTCTTGTCGCCGAAGTGCCAGAACTTCAGGTCGCGGCTCAGGTCCCCACTGGCGGAGATGGTGACCTTGAGCGGGTACTCGGGCTTGCCGGCGGTTACCCGATCGGCGCGGCGCTTCTCACTGTTCACGAGCAGGCGGGGGTTGTCGCGGCGGAGGGTGTTGCCGCCGATGAGGATGGCGTCGGAGGCAGCGCGGACCTGGTCGACTCGATCGAAGTCCTCGGTGTTCGACAGCAGGAGACGCTCGGGCGAGGTGTCGTCGATGTGGCCGTCGACGGAGGTGGCAACACTCAGAAGGACGAAGGGGCGGGAGGACATCGGCGGTCCGTTCTCTCAGCGAGCGGGAGCGGTCAGTGTTGATCACACTTCATGGAGCAGGTGGCTGTCGAGTGCCTGCCGGAACCGGGCCACCTCGGGTACGTGCCGCCACTTTCGCATCCGCCCGTCGAGGCTGGCCAGTTCGCTGAAGATCCGGGAGGACCCGGTGCTCGCGGCGATCAACAACGCCGCGTGCGCGGTTGTGGCTGCTTGCTCCGGGCCTTGTGCGGCCAGCTGAGAGATGGTCAAGCGGGCGAGATAGACGCCGCGGTCTCGGCGGTAGTTGGCCGGCAGGGAACGGATCGCCCGTTCGAAGCCGAGCACTGCCTCGTGATGGCGGCCGAGCAGCGACAACGAGCGTGCGCGCTGAGCCTCGATGTACGCCGCGTCCAGCCATCGACCTCGGCCGTCGGGAGCCTCGGGCGGCCGAGCGAGCAGGGCCAGCGCCTGGTCGAAGGTACGTTGGGAGGTCAACTCGTCGCCGAGAAGCGCGTGGCCATGGGCGCCGTAGACCGCTCCCATGGCACTCAAGCGGCTCCCGGGCCGTGCCAGACGTTGCGCGTAGGCCGCGAGGTCGATGGCTTCGACCGAATCCAGCATGTCACCGGCGAGTTGGGCCTTCCTGGCCGTGATGTAGGCGACAAGGTCCCGGTCTCCGCAGGCGTTCGCCCAGTCGACGGCACGGTCCGCCCAGTACTGGGCGGCGCGGTGGTCGCCGCTGTCCTGATACAGCCAGCTGCAGAATTCGGCGTATTCGGCCTGTACTTGAAGCAGACTCTGCCGGTCCTGGCCCGAAGCCTCACGGCGAAGATGCTGGATGAGGCGCACGTGCTCCTGAGCCGTCGTGACGACTTCGCGGGGTCCGAGCATGTTGTCGCACTCGACCAGAGACCTGCGGAGCGACCTCATGCTTTCGACCGGGTGGACGTCCGTGGACAGGACGGGCGGGAGTGCCTGGACCTCGGGCACCGCGAGACCGGACAAGAGCGTGACGCCAGCGGCGGCCGTGACGCCGCGAAGAAGGGCCCGACGCGGCATGCTCACGAAGATGATCCTCCCATCCGAGGTACGGCAGCCAACCCGGACGCTGCCGTCCATGAGCGCCATGGTCGCGGCACCAACTGCCGTAGTGGTCACACCACCTTCAAGGTCGGGCTTGTCCGGAGCCTGCCGCTGGACCCACTGTCTGCCGTCGTCAGGCAGCGATGCTTCTCGCGCGGTCGCCGGCCCATCGGCCTGGGCGGCTGGCTCGGGAGGACCCAGGAGCACAGCGAGGTCATTGTGACTGGTGCTCAGCAACGTAGAGAGCTTCGGTATCTGCCACGGGCGAGGGAGGCCAGTGCCGCGCTCCCACCTGCCTACCGTCGTCCGGTCGACTCCCATTGCAGCTGCCAGGGTCTCCTGGGTGTAACCCGCGCTCGCTCGCAACGCGATGAACCGCTCTCGTCGTGCACCCATCACCCACCCCCCAAGATCTACTGGAAGATCCGCCGACGCTCGAAGCTGCCAGGCCAGCCGCCGGTTTGCCTCACGAATGCATCATCGATGCATCAATTCTGCTCTGTTCAGAAGCCGTTCGCAGCGATTCTCTTGGTCTCGCCGGACAGACCGGCGAGCACCAGAGAGAAGGAAGGTCAACGGCATGGAGATCACCACGCCCGCTGTTCCTGAGGACGACGGGGGCGGCCTCGTGGTCGCCGCCCGCAGCATCCGCGCGGCGCGTTCGCGGGCCGACGTGCCGTCCGACAACACCGGTGGCCGTTCCGACCAGAACGACACCTGAGAGACCGCCCACGATGCATGAGACCGCCTCGTGGGCGGTGCGCCTGGGTGGGGACCAGTTCCTCACCCAGGCGCTCCACCGCTCCTACACCGTGATCCCCGCCGAGGGCACCAACACCGCCCCCCTCCTGTCCTGGGACGACCTGAACACCATCCTCGCCACCCACCGCATCGACCCGCCGCGGCTGCGGCTGTCGAACGACGGGCAGACCGTCCCCGTCGGCCGGTACTCGACGCCGGCGACCAACCGGCGCGGGGTGACCTGGAACCGGCTGCACCCTGCGCAGCTGCACGCTCAGCTAGCCGAGGGCGCCTCGCTCGTGGTGGACGCGATCGACGAGATCCACCCGCCGATCCGCGCCGCCGCTGAGGCGTTGGAGCGCTTCATCGGCACGCCCGTGCAGACCAACCTCTACGCTTCCTGGACGGAGAAGGAGGGCTTCGGCCGGCACTGGGACGATCACGACGTGATCGTGGTCCAGCAGTACGGGGCGAAACGTTGGCGGCTGTGGCAGCCCACCCGGCAGGCCCCGACCTTCCGCGACGTCGACTCCCCGCAGGAACCCGAGGGCGAACCGGTCGCGGACTTCGTCCTCCACCCGGGCGACGTCCTGTACCTGCCGCGCGGCTGGTGGCACAGCGTCACTGCTGACCAGGGCAGCGAGTCGCTGCACCTCACCTTCGGACTCGTCGCCCAGACCGGCGCCACGCTCCTGGGCTGGCTGGTCGACGAGCTGCACGAGAGCGCCGCCGTGCGAAAGGACGTGCCGCTCCACGCCGGACCGGACGAGAAAGCCGGGTACCTGGCCGATCTGAGGGCTGCGGTGCTCACCGCACTGTCGGACCCCGACCTCATCGACCGCTGGGCCACGGCCTCCGGCACCACCCACTTCGGCCGACCGGCCCCGTCCCTGCCCTTCGTGGACACGCTCCCCGCGGATCCGGAGATCAAGGTGCGGATCACCTCCCCACGCGCCGAACTCACCAGCGACTCCACCGCCCGGACCGTCACCCTGTCCGCCGCCGGAACCGCGTGGGACTTCTCCGCGCCGGTCGGGCCGGTTCTGCAGGCCCTGCTGACCGGAGACCCGGTCAGCATCGGGGAACTCGCCGAAGCCGCTTGCCTGGAGGTCAAGGACGTGGCCAGCGTCCTCACCGTCCTCCTTCAAGGCCAGGTCCTCGCCGCGGTCGGGGTCGGCCGGTGAGCCCGGACCTCGGCCTGGGGACCTACCGGGTGCGCGCCGCCGGCGAAGCGGCGCGCACCGCCCTCACAGTCGGCGCGAAGTGGATCGACACCGCCCCCAACTATGGCCACGGCCGGGCACACCACGACCTGGCCCCCGTGCTCGCCGAGCACCCGACCGTCAAGGTGACGACGAAGACCGGCTTCTACCCGGACGGCCGCCACAGCCTCGCCCCCGCCGACGTCCGCGCCCAGACCGAGGACTCGCTCGCCGCCCTCGGTCGTGCCGACATCGTCTTCGTCCACAACCCCGAACGGTCCGCCCACGACCGCCAGCAGCTGCACCACAACCTCCGCGCCGCGTTCGCCGTGCTGGAGGAGTTCGCGCAGGCCGGCCGTATCGGGGGGTACGGCGTCGCCACCTGGGCCGGCTTCACCAACCAGGCGTTCACCATCGCCGAACTGATCGCGCTCGCCGGCGAAGCAGCCGGTACGGCGAATCACCACCTTGCGGGCATCCAGCTGCCGGTCAGCCTCGTCATGGCCGAGCCCATCACCCAGGCCCTCGACGGAAGCGGGCCGCTCGTCCACGCGCGCGATGCCGGGATTACGACGTTCGCCTCCGCACCCCTGCACGGAGGCGAACTGCCGGGCCTGATGACACCCGAACTGGTGAACCTCATCCAACCGGGATCGACCCCGCACGCCGCCGCGTTCCAGCTCATCGGTGCCTGCCCCGCGCTGAACGTCGTCCTCACCTCGACCAGCACCCTCCAGCACTGGGAGGATGCCCGGGACGCCCTCGCCCAGCCGATCCCCGACGCACGACTCAGGACGGTGCTCGATGTCCTTTCAGCCGAATGACGACACCCGGCACGACCTGACGGCAGCCCACCAGAAGGCCGCCGGATTCCTCGGCCTGGTGTGCACCGGACCGCAGGTCTTCGGCACCTCCGGAACCACGGTCGGCCGCCGGGCCGAGAACGTCTGGCTCCGGGTCTCCAGAAGCAGCCGTCTCCGGGCGCCCCGGCCGACCGGCCAGGGCGCCCTCGGCGCTGAACAGCTCGTACCCGCCTCCGTCCCGCGCCCCCGGCTCCACGACACCGTCGACTGGACCGACTCCGGCTGGTTCTACCAGGCCGACGTCTTCGACCTGGTCGGTCCCGCGATCTCCTCGACCCCGGACCTCCGCGCCGACCCCGGACTGGACGACAGCTGGTGGACCGGGCTGCGGCACGCGCTGGACGGCATCGCGGAAGCACCGAGCACCAAGATCACCCTGCGCCAGACCTGGGTCGAAGAGGTCTTCCCGAAGTACCTCGGCATCCCGGCCCCAGCCGAAATCGAGCGGACCACCGGGCACGGTGATCTCCAGTGGGCCAACCTGACCACCCAGCCGCTCAAGATCCTCGACTGGGAACGCTGGGGTCAGGTGCCGGTGGGCTACGACTCGGCGGTCCTGTGGGTCAGCAGCCTCCTCGTGCCCGCCGTCGCGGACCGGATCCGTACGGAGTTCGCCGACATCCTCGACACCCCGGCCGGCCGCGTGGGGCAGCTGATCGCCATTGCGGAGATGCTCCAGGCCGTTGATCGCGGGTACTACCCAGAACTCGCCCCGCTCCTCGCCGAGCGGGCACGTGGCCTGACCGGTGTTACCCCGCCGCAGGGCACCGACGCCGGCCTCGTCCGGTAGACCGTGGACCTCCGGCAGGAGCCCGTCGATCACATCCTAAGCCAGGTGGAGCAGCACCTCGGCACGAGGCTGGACCGGCGAAGCGTGGTGCGTAAGCGCCGTACGGTCGGAGCTGGCACCGACCGCGGCACCTGGGCCCGGGTCGAACGCCGCCCCTGGGCGCGGGCGCGGGAACAGGGCTGGGGCGGATTCGAAGCCGCCGCGGTGTTGGCCGGCGTGGCGATGCCACGCTGGCTTGGGTCGACGACATGGCAGGACCCGGACGACCAGGCGATCTGGCACGCGGACGAGACCTCGCTGCTGCCCGAACGCCCGGTCGGAGCCGCGGTGGTGTCCGTCGACCCGGAACTGCCGGACGATTGGTGGCGCTCGCTGAACGCCTCGCTGGAAGAGCTGGCCCTTCAACGAACGGCCCGCGTGGCGGCCCCGGACACCGAACAGATCACGCAGCAGCTGGTCGACGACACCATCAAGGCCGCCTTCCCCGGAGCGCACGAAACTCGGGTGGACCAGTGGTGCCCTGCTCACGCCGATCTGAACTGGGCGAACCTCACCGGCCCTCGTGCGTTCTGCATGTTCGACTGGGAGGACTGGGGGATGGCGCCTCGCGGACTCGACTCGGCGTCGCTGTACGCCGCCTCTCTCGCCGTACCGGCGCTCGCGGACCGGGTACGCAGGGAGCGCCGGGCAGACCTTGAGAGCCGCGACGGGGTGGTGATGCAGCTGTTCGTGCTGGCGAAGATCGTCGGACCACATGCCGGTCCGAACGACCCCCGAATGGGGCCGGCGCACCGGGAGGCCGCGCGACTGATCCACGCTCTTCAAGGGGACTGAACGTCACCCTGGCTGCAAGACGCCAACGTCAGCGAATAGGGAAGGAGAACGCATGGATCCCACCGCGCGCCGTCCGGTCGGCCACGACGCCGAGGACATCGCGAGCGCGAAGGAGCGAGGCTGGAACGACCTGGCACCCATCGACGACGCCTACCAGGCGGGCGAGATCACGGCCACCGAGTGGCACGCCGCCGTCCTGGGCGTCATCGAACCGGCCTACCTTAACGGCGACAACCCGCGGGCCCAGTCCGGCCACAGCGGTGACGAGGCCCGCTGGCGAGAAGCCCGCGGCCTGCTCGTCGACCTGCTCCCGCCCCATGGTGGGACGTTCCTCGACATCGGATGCGCCAACGGCCACCTGATGGAGAGCCTGACCGACTGGGCGGCCGAGGCCGGAATCATCATCGAGCCCTACGGGGTGGAGATCTCCACCGCCCTCGCCGCCCTCGCCCGTACCCGCTGCCCGAAGTGGGCGCGTCGAATCTGGACCGCCAACGCGATGGGCTGGAAGCCTCCAGGCCGCTTCGACGCCGTTCGCACCGGTGTGGACTACGTGCCGACGGATCTGCGTGGAACGTACGTAGCCCACCTGATGGACCATGTCGTCGCCCCGGGCGGCCGATTGATCATCGGCGTCTACAACGAGGAACGAGACCAGTCCACGACGGTGGACCTGCTGCGGTCCTGCGGCTACACCCCGGCCGGTGCCACCACAAGAGACCACCGGCACCCCAAGATCCAATACAAGGGTCTGTGGCTGGCCAACGCTTGAGTAAGCGCACCGCTGCCGGCGCCGGGGCACGCGCCCTCCAGCGCCCTGATTGGCAGCGTGCTCTTCTCGGCAGGCCGGTGCCGTCGGCGAACAGCCAGACACCGCGCGTAACGCTGGCACGGAGGCCAGAGCCTGGCCTATATCGGTGTCGAACTCGCTGTCTTCGTGAATGCCAGTTGGGCCTATGGGCGTAACGTCATCGCGCCCTGGTGGCTCGTAGCAATAGGCGGGACGACCAGCATTCACCTCCCTCGGTAGACCCCGATCCGGGTCCCGCCGTCGCTAGCCGTGCGGTGAGACTCGGCTCCGCGCTGCGATCCGCGCTGGAGCCAGGCAACCCCCACCGGATACGTCTCGGGACGTTCCCAGAACGTCCCGAAACGTGGTTGGAAGGAACCCAGTAGACCCGCCAGAATCGGGCGAATTCTCCATTCTGGCGGCGCAAGGTGCTCGCAGCCTGAAGAACAGCGCCCACTTCTGGAACCGGCTCAATTCGCGCAGCTCTCTTCCTGGAACTTATTCCCCTGAAAGGCAGATGCCCGTGAAGCACGAAGCCAGGCAGACATCCCTGAAGGTGATGGACAACCGGTACTCGCCCGGCATGCGCAAATGGAACCTCCGGTTCGGCATCACGTCCCGCTGCAATATCCGCTGCCAGTACTGCCTGCCGGAAGGGAAGCAGGGAGTCATCGTTCAGCCTTCGCTGGAGGAGGCGATCGAGGTCCTGCAGGCCGGCTACGACATCGGCTTCCGGCGGGTCCACTACACCGGTGGAGAGCCGACCGTGAGGCGCGACTTCGTGGATCTGCTGCGCGCCGGCAAGGAGATCGGCTACGACCAGCAGATCGTCACGACCAACGGCTACCGCCTGCACCACTTCATCGAGGAGGCGGTCGACGCCGGCCTGACCCGGGCGATCGTCAGCATCGACACCCTGGATGAGCAGCGCAATCTGCTGATCACCCGCCGCGGCTTTCACAGTGACACCCTGCGCAGCATCGAGCGTTCGGTCGAGCTGCTGCCGACCCTGACGAAGATCTCGTGCGTGACGATGCGCGACACCCTCCACGAGCTGCCCGCCTTCATCGACTACGCCCGTCAGCTGAACAACAGCGGAGGAGCGGGCCAGCTGGCGATCAAGCTGAACCAGTTCTTCCCCTCGAACCCCGCCCAACTCGGCGCTGAGGGCGAGGCATTCTGGAAGAACCAGTTCGTGGAGGAGCAGGCAATCCTCGAAGCGCTCGCAAAAGCGGGTGAGCTGCGGTCGGTGCGGCGGGAGTCGATCGAGGGCGACAACCCGAGCTACAACTACTACGAGATCGGTGACACGGGGGTGAAGGTCGCGGTGCTCGCGATGTTCTCCTGGGACTACCCGTGCGGCGGCTGCTGGAAGCTGCGGATCAGCCCGAACGGGATGACGACGGTCTGCATCAGCCAGAAGAACCCCCCAGTCCTCTGGGGGATGTCCCTGGACGAGAAGCGTGAGACGTTCAAGCGGCTGACCGGCTACCGCGACAGCGAGCAGTTCGACATCGACAACCCGAACCGCAAGCACTACCGCGACCAGCTCGGCGAGCTGCGGTTCGACAAGGTCGTCGGCGAACAGAAGTCGATCGCGCACTTCCGCACCATCTTGACCCGCGAGGCGCTGGAAGCACGGGGCGAGATGTGACGGGCCTAGAGCGCCTGTGCTTCGGCACCTCGACGTTCGTCGCCGGCCGTCTGCTGCCCGGCAAGGACTCCCGGCCCGGACTGGAAGCGCTGCGTACCGCGCTGAAGGCTGGGGTCCGCACGATCCACTCCAACCCGCATCTCGGCACGCAGTGGGCGGTGCGGGAGGTGCTGGACGAGGTCGGCCCCGTTGCCGGGCTCCGCCACCTGGTCAAGGCGGAGTGCCCGCTGCGGGGGGATCTCGAGGCGCGCATCAATACGGCCATCGAGATGTCCACCGGCCAGCTGGGCATCGCCCGGATCGACGCGGTAGTCCTCCAGGTTGACCTCAAGCGCACCGAGCGGGCCGAACTTCTCAACGACCACAAGGCGTTGAGGGATTTCTACCGGCATGGCTCCCGGGTCGCGTTCGCTTCCGGGCGGATCAGCGCGGTCTACGCCTACTGCCACGGCCCGGCCGCGGTCTGTGCCGCGCTTCGCGAGGAGTCGATCACGGCCGTCGCCGCCCAGTACCACCTCGCCTCACCCTGGCCGATTTCCCACCTGGCCCAGATCTCGCAGGCCGGCCGCAGCTTCGTCGGGATGTCGCCGCTCAACCGCGGCGCCCTGATCGACCCGCTCGCCCGCAGCGCCAGCACCAGACTCCGTCCTCTCACATGGGCGCTACGTGATCCGCGTGTGAAGACCATCGCCATCACCATGTCCTCACCGAAGCACGTCAACGAAGTGCTCGACACCGTCCGGAACTCGCAACGCTCAAGGCCCTCCGGTCCCCGCACTGGACTCAAGGAGGCCCTCCTGTGATGGACCTCGCCCTGCCACGAACGGCCCCCGAGAGCCACGTCCAGGCCGACAGCGTGACCCTCGCCTTCAGAGCCCTGCGCCCGTGCATGGGAGGCCGCGAACGGATCGGCAGGCGCTGTTGACTCTGACCCTGGGGCTGAACTTCGGTACCCACGATGCGGCGGCGGCCATCGTTCACAACGGGACGGTGGTCGCCGCCGTCGAAGAGGAGCGCCTGAATAGGATCAAGAACACGAAGGTGTTCCCCGAGCAGGCGATCCGGGCCTGCCTGAACCTGGCCGGCGCCCACCCGCAGGACCTCGACCAGGCAGCGCTGTTCGTCGACCCGAAACTCCACCTTCTCCTGGCGCCGTCGAACCTGCACTACGGCACACCGGCGTCGATTGGCTCGCTGCTGTCCGACCTGGACAAGTACCGTACCCGGCGCAGACTGCCCCACATGGTTCGCCGCAGCGGCCTCTTACCAGGCAACCTGCCGCTCATACCCGTGCCGCACCACCGGGCGCACGCCGCCAGCGCTTACCTGACCTCCCCCTTCGACGACGCCGTGGTCGTCACCCTCGACGGCCGCGGCGAGTACGAGACCGCCGCGATCTACGACGGCACCGGCGGCCGGATGACGAGGCGCCATCACATCGTCTACCCGCACTCGTTCGGATACCTGTACAGCGCCCTGACCCGGTACCTCGGCTTCCGGCCGCAGAGCGACGAGTACAAGGTGATGGGCCTGGCAGCCTACGGAGGCCCCCAGTACTTCGACCGGATCAGGCGCCTCGCCTGGTTCGACCAGCGCACCGGCCGACTGCATCTGAACCTGCGCTACTTCGACCACCACCGCCGGCCCAGCGCCCAGCGCAACCTGTTCAGCCCTGCTCTGGTCGAACTCCTCGGGCCGCCCCGGCGGCCCGAGGACGCGATCACCGATCGGCACCGCGGCATCGCCCGCGCCCTCCAGCACCTCCTGGAGCAGCTGGTCGGCTCCTACCTCGCCTTCGCCCAGCGCCTTGTACCGCGACGATCGCTCTGCCTGGCCGGCGGCGTCGCACTCAACTGCGTCGCCAACGCCACGGTGATCGCCTCGGGTCGGTTCGACCGGATCTTCATCCAGCCCGCAGCAGGCGACGCCGGCACCTCCATCGGCGCGGCGCTGGCCACTGCGGCCAGCCCAGTCCGGCGCCCGCTTCGACACGCCTTCCTCGGCCCCTCCTACGACGAGGAGACCATCCGCTCCGCCCTGAGCGGCATCCCTGCCTACCGGTACCGGGTGCGGCACACGGCCGAGCCGTACCGGGAGGCCGCCCGGCTACTGAGGGAAGAGAAGGTGATCGGCTGGTTCCAGGACCGCATGGAGTTCGGACCGCGGGCGCTGGGAGCCCGCAGCATCCTCGCCTCCCCCCAGCACGCCACGACCGCTTCCCGGATCAACGCCATGATCAAACAACGAGAGGCGTTTCGCCCGTTCGCGCCGGCCGTACTGGCAGAGCACGCCAACGACTTCTTCGCCCTGCCGTCCGCCGGCGCACTCGTCTACCCGTACATGCTGGCCACCGGCACGGTGCACCAGCAACAGCGGGATCGCATTCCAGCCGTGGTCCACGTGGACGGCTCAGCCCGCGTCCAGACCGTACACCGGGACACAAACCCGCTGCTGTGGAACGTCATTGACGCCTACCACGAGCTTTCGGGTCTACCCGTCGTGCTGAACACCTCGTTCAACGGCGCGGACGAGCCGATCGTCTGCACCCCGAGCGATGCGGTCAGCACCTTCCTGCGCTGCGGCCTGGACGCGCTCGTGGCCGGCCCGTACGTCATCGAGGAGACCACCCGTTGAACCACCCCGGCGGCATCATCCCCACCCCCTTACGCGTAGCGGTGGAACGAGAGTTCGGCCCCGTCCTCCACTTCGAGGAGCGCCCAGGAGGCCACACCCCCGGCATCAGCGCCGCCCTCACCCTGGCCCACCGGCGCGTCTTCCTCAAGGCGATAGCCGTCGGCCACCCGCGGTCGAAGGACCACCAGCTGGAAGCCGGGATCAACTCCGTCCTGCCAACCGGCCTCGGGCCCAGGTTGCTGTGGACCGACACCGTGGACGGCTGGCTCGCCCTCATCTTCGAGCACGTCGACGGGCGCCACCCCGACCTGAGCCCGCGTTCACCGGACATCCCCATGGTCCTGGAGAAGATCACCACGCTGATCGACCTCCTGACCCCGAGCCCGTTCGCCGGTGCCGCTGCGATCAGCGACCACCGTGCCTACCGGACAGCGCCGGCGGAACTTCTTGCCGGTGGCACGTTGCTCCACTGCTCCCCGCGGCCGGATAACCTGATCATCAACAGCGAGGTCCACGTGATCGACTGGGGCTCCAGCCGCCTGGGGGCGGGCTGGTTGGTGACCGCGTTCATGGTGCCGCACTTCATCGTGGCCGGGCACAGCCCCCGCGGCGCCGAGGCACTCGTCCAGACCGTCCCGGCCTTCAACGCGGCGCCGCGCGAGGCCGTCACGACCGTCGCCCGGATCCTGGCGACCTACTGGAGCAGCCGCATCGACCACTACCCGCCCGGTGCGCTGTACGACTACCGCGTCCGGGCCGCCCATGCTGCCAGCCGATGGGCGGATCACCGCGACACGCCGTAGACGGACAGGTGGCCTGCAACGATCCCGGCCCCAGGCTCGGCACGAGAATGACCATCAGCACGTAACGGCCCAGCTCACCCTGAGCGGTCCGGACCTGAGGGGCAGCGCATGTGCCGCAACATCCCGCCGTCCGTCCTTGCCCCCGTGGAGGACGCTGCTCGTGACGGCATCGAGCGCTTCGGCGCCGGATGCCTGGTCCGCGACCGCGGCCGGATCCTGCTCCTTCGACGGAAGCAGGGCGACTGCATGGCGGGCCAGTACGAGCTTCCGTCCGGAGGCGTGGAACCCGGTGAAAGCGTGGAGGAGGCCGCTCTGCGGGAGACCCTGGAGGAGTGCGGCCTGGCGGTGACGATCACGGGCTACCTCGGCTCCGTCGACTACACCAACCGCAAGGGACAGCGAGGCCGGCAGTACGCCTTCACCGCCACCGCGCCGAGCACCGAGCCCATCATCCTGAGCGAGCACGACGACTTCATCTGGGCCAGGCCGAACGCCCTGCCGCCGAACGTCTCGGACGCAGTGCGCGGACTGATCGCGCTGGCCGAGCAGCGCTTATCAGGTTCGACGGCCGGCCCTCACGAGAACCGTGGCACGGAGGCCGCTGAGCCGGCAGTGCACTGATCCGTACCCACAACCGAGACGTCACTCAGGGTGATCGGCCGAATCTGGACGGCGATTCTGCGTTGCTCGTGGCGCCCTGGGCGTTCTATCCTCTGGGCAACGCGCTGACGGAGACAAGTAGCCGCAGGGCACGCGAGCCGAGAGAGCTGCCGGCAGCTGGGAAGGCAGTCTCGCGTCCTGGGGTGAATCCCCTCCCGAGTGCGGGGAGGAACGGCCGATTGCGGCCCAATGCCCCGCCGGTTCGCTCCCGTTATCGAGCTGTCGAGGCCGTCATCTCCGGATGACGGCGAAGGCGTGGTGGCACCGCGAGTTCCCTTCTCGCCCACGCCCCCAAGGGATCACGTCGGACTCCGACTGATCGATGGGACCCGAAAATGCTAGACATCACCGTGATCCGTGAGCACCCCCAGCGCGTCGAGCGCGCGCTGGCGAAGCGAGCCGTTCACATCGACCTCACCGCCTTCCTCGCCCTGGACGAGAAGTACAGGCATGGCACGACCGAGGTCGAGACGCTACGCGCCGAGCGCAAGCAGATCTCTCGCGAGATCGCGCGGCTCGACCCGGCGGACCCGGCCGCCGTCGCCAAGCGCACCGAGGCAACCGAACTCGGTACCCGCCTTGCCGCACTCGAAGAGCAGCTCACCGCCCTGGCCGGCGAGCGCCAGGCATTCCTCGACCAACTGCCCAACCTGCCCGACGAGGACGTGCCGACCGGCGGCAAGGAGCAGAACCAGGTCGTCCGCGAGCACGGCACCCGGCCGGCCTTCGACTTCGAGCCGCACAATCACGTCGATCTGGCCCGCCGGCTGGGGCTGATCGACTACGAGCGCGGGGTCAAGCTCGGCGGCACCGGCAACTGGGTCTACCGCGGCAACGGCGCCCTCCTCGAATGGGCGCTGCTCAACTTCTTCATCGAGACCCACGTCCAGGACGGCTACGAGCTGATCCTGCCGCCGCACCTGCTGACCTATCAGGCTGGATACGCCGCAGGACAGTTCCCCAAGTTCGCCGAGGACGTATTCGCGCTCGAACAGGGTCCGGCCGGGCCGCAGCGGTTCCTGCTGCCGACCTCGGAGACCGCCCTGGTCAACCTCCACCGGGACGAGGTCCTGACGGAGAACGAACTTCCGCGCAAGTACGTCGCCTACTCGCCCTGCTACCGGCGCGAGGCCGGCAGCTACCGCGCCGCCGACCGTGGAACCCTTCGCGGCCACCAGTTCAACAAGGTCGAGATGTTCCAGTTCGCTCACCCCAACGCCTCCGACGCCGCCCACGAGGAACTCCTCACCAAGGCAGCCAACTTGGTCGAGGCACTCGGCCTGCACCACCGAATCACCCGGCTGGCCGCCGAGGACACCAGCGCCTCGATGGCCAAGACCTTCGACGTCGAGGTCTGGCTGCCCAGCATCGACGGCTACGTCGAGGTGAGCTCGGTATCGAACGCCCGGGACTACCAGGCCCGGCGCGGCAACATCCGCTACCGCCCCGCAACAGGAAAGCCCGGCTACGTGCACACCCTCAACGGCTCCGGGCTGGCGACCAGCCGCCTGGTGCCGGCTCTGCTGGAACAGCACCAGCAGCCGGACGGCACCGTCGCGGTTCCTCCGGTGCTGCAGCGCTGGCTCGGCTGCAAATCCTTGACCCCGGCAGCAACGAGGTAGTCGTACCGCCGGCAGGCCCGGAACAGCGCATCCGGGCCTGCCGTGCAGGAGAGGCCGCTGCCTGGGCCATCGCTACGGCGGTGGCCCAGACAGTGCGTGCCCTCCTGCAGCAACGCATGCACCAGGCGACAGGCAGGCGGGGAGGCTGACACCGTGACGGAGACCTTGCCACAGTGGGCGCGGCGGATCGCCGAGCAGGAGCTGGCGGACACCCTGCCGAGGCGGTGGTCGCACTCCCAGGGGGTTGCACGCCAAGCCGAACAGCTGGCCGCGGTCGCCGGGCCGGATGATGGCCTGCTGGTCGCAGCCGCGGTACTCCACGATGTCGGCTACGCACCCCGCCTGGCGTTGACGGGCTTTCATCCCCTCGACGGCGCCCGATTCCTGCGGGACGAGCACGGCGCGGACGCGCGTCTCGTGCGACTGGTGGCCAACCACTCGATCGCCCTGCTGGAAGCTGAGGAGCGCGGGCTGCGCGAGACGCTGGAGGACGAGTTCCCGATGCTCGATGACCAGGTGCTGGTGGACGCCCTGATCTTCTGCGACATGACCACCACTCCCGACGGAGGGCCGACCAGCGCCCGTGACCGGGTCGCGGAGATCGTAAACCGGTACGGAGTCGGCACGCTGGTGGGACGGTTCATCCAGCGCGCGCAGCCGGAGCTCGAGGCGGCGGTGGCCCGCACCGAACACCGGCACGCCGTCGCGAGTCAGCCGAGGTAGGGGTACCGGCCACTGAGGAAGTGGCCGATCTGCTGACGCATGCTCGGGTGGATGTCGTACTCGTCCAGGTCGACCGGCCGCACCCAGCGCACACCGTCGGCCTCTTCGTTGATCGTCGGGGTACCGCCGAGCGGGCGGCCGATGTACGCCACCTCGAACTGCTGGCGGGCTTCGCCGTTGCTGCTGTAGACGACGATGTGCTCCGGGTTGGAGTAGACCCCAAGCAGACCGGTGATC
Source organism: Kitasatospora sp. NPDC097643 (assembly GCF_040302625.1). NCBI lineage: Bacteria > Bacillati > Actinomycetota > Actinomycetes > Kitasatosporales > Streptomycetaceae > Kitasatospora > Kitasatospora sp. NPDC097643. The sequence goes on from NZ_JBEOSA010000002.1 coordinate 67,698, forward strand.
TCCGCCTTGATCCCGGTCTCCTCCTCGCACTCGCGCACCGCGCAATCGGCGGCGGACTCGCCGATATCCTGCTTCCCGCCGGGCAGCGCCCACTGCCCGGTGTCGCGGCGGCGCTGCAGCAGGATCTCGCCGGCCTCGTTCTGCACGAGCAGGTTGCTCGCAGGGACCAGCGAGTTCGCCGCCGGTGCGTCCGGATCGCCGTAGTACTCAGTCCTTCCGGCCATGAGACTGGCTCCCCTCCGTGTCGTTGGTCCACGGCCGGGCGGAGCCCCAGACCGCGTCGAAGCTCTGAGCGTAGCCGTCGAACCAGCCCAACTCGCCGTCCTTCTGAAGGTGCAGCAGCGGGTTGGCGGACGCTGGTCGGCCCCAGACATGCGGGTTTACCAGCAGGTCGTCGTCGTAGCGGAACAATGAGTTGTACAACGTGGTGTCGTGAAGGCGGATCTCGCAGCCGGACGTGCCCAGCAACGGCCGGTAGTAGGTCAGCGAGGCGCCGATCTTCGCTGCGAGGGCATCGCCGATGCCCTCCTCACGTCCGCGGATCGCCACCGCGCGACCGTGCGGGTCACCGAAGCACAGCCGGACCTTCACTCCGGCCGCCGCGCGCTGCGCCAGCATCGTGGCGATGCGCGGGTTCGACTGGGCGAAGAACGTCCCCGAGAACACCAGCACGTCGATGCCCTGCTCAGCTTCCAGCAGCAGGGAGAGCCACAACTCCCGCGGAACGCTGGCACGGTCTGGGTATGTGGCCACGAGGCCGGCGCCGGGACCGGCGACCTGCGCGGTTCGGGGATGGGGCTCCGGCCAGAGGAAGGTCTCGTCCACCTGGAGGTGATGGGCAACAGCCCACCGGTGGCGAGCATGGGGTACGCGACCGCCTAACCAGCGGATCACGGTCTTGGGGTCCACCTCGCAGACCGTAGCGAGTGCCGCGGGGGGCACGCCGCGTTGGGCGAGTGCGGAGCGCAATCGCTCGTTCACAGCCGATATCCAACCGGACCCCGCCGGGACTCGCAAGGACGTCTTGGGACGCGACGCGGCCGACGATTGCCCGACGTGCTGCCTACGCTGACCCAATGGTGCTCATCGTCTTGTGGGACATCGATCACACCCTCATCGACAACGGGGGCGTGAGCAAAGAGATCTATGCCAGCGCGTTCTCGTCCATCGCGGGGCACCCACCCGTGGCGCCGGCAGCGACAGACGGCCGGACCGACCGCCTGATCATGCGCGAGATGTTCCTCCTGCACGGCCTGGCAGTGCCGGAATGGCCAGTGGTGAATGGTGCCCTTGAAACGGCCGGGCGTCAGCTGACGGCCGAGCTGCGCCGCCGAGGGTGCGTCCTGCCGGGCGTGAGAGAGACGCTGGAGTCGGTCCAGCGTGAGGGGTGGCTGATCAGTTCCGTGCTGACGGGGAACATCGCCGAGAACGCCAGAACGAAGTTGTCGGCATTCGACCTTGATGGCCTTGTGGACCTGGGAGTGGGTGCCTACGGAGCCGACGATGTGGAGCGGCAGGCTCTCGTCCCGGTGGCTCGGCTCCGGGTGAGCCAGGCATGTGGGCTTCCCGTGTCAACCCCCGTCGTGCTGGTCGGCGACACTCCCCGCGACGTGGAGGCCGCACTGGCGAACGATACGGAGATCATCGCTGTCGCCACGGGCGTGCACAGCGCCGACCAGCTACGAGACGCTGGCGCCCACGTGGTCCTGGCTGACCTGACGGACACGGACTCGGTGATCGATCATCTTCACCTGATGGCAGCTGGACGCCGCTGATTCCTGTTACCCGCCTCGCCGAGGGGCGGGTAACAGACCGGAAGGACTTCAACATGCTGATCCGAGAAGCGGTCGCCGGCGACGGTCCAGCGCTGGCCCGAGTGCACCTTGATGCTTGGCTGTTCGGGTACGCCGGCCTCATGCCGCAGGGCCTGCTCGACGCGACGACGCTGGAGCGTCGCACGGCAACGTGGCAACTGACCTTGAGTAGGGACCGTGACCCGAGAGAGAAGATCTTGGTCGCTGAGGTGAGCGGAGCTCCACTGGGCTTCGCTCACGTCGGTCCTGGCCGCGACGCGGACGCGGACGGCGCGGGAGAACTCTGGGCGCTGAACGTGGCACCGCAACAATGGGGGAACGGCCTGGCATCCAATCTCGTCCGAGCAGCTCACGACGTCCTGCACCGCGACGGGTTCGACAAGGCGACGCTGTGGGTGCTCACCGCCAACGCCCGCGCGCGCAGACTCTACGAACGGCACGGCTGGTGTACCGACGGCATCACCCGCGAAGAAACGATCAGGGGCTTCACCATTCCCGAGCTGCGGTACACACTCGACCTACGATCGAGGTGAGTGTCACATCGCAGGTAGTGCACGCCGACCGCTGCCGCCTCCTGGGCGCGTGTCTACGCCTCGGCGACGACCGCTTGCCGGTACGACAGCGAAGGGACCGTAGCGGTGCTCCGGCAGGGGAACAACGCTGCAGTCCCTTCGCTGTTCTTGTCCTCGGACCTCCGAGGCGCCGGCCTACTACGCAGTGAGGTCCACGCCGAGCAGGTCGGAGAGAGTGGCGACCGTCCGCGTGGGGTCCTGGTTGTGCACCCCCGCGAGGCCGAGCTGCTCCGCTGCCTGCACGTACGCCTCAGTGTCGTCGACGAAGATGCACTGCTCGGCCGGCAGGTCCATCAGCTTGAGCGTAACCTCGAACAGCTCCGGGTCGGGCTTGCGCATCAGGTGCTGCTCAGAGATCACCACGACGTCGTACAGCCGCTCAAGCTCATAGCCGTCGTACAAGTCCCAGGGGGCCAGTCCCACGCTGTTGGACAGGATGCCCACCTTGATCCCCGCGCGCCTCGCTGCAGCAGCCGCGTTGATCAGCCGCGGCTCGGGGCGCAGGTCGCCGAAGATGCGGCCCATGAGGTTGTCGGGGGACACGCCCAGCATCTTGCCAGCGAACTCGTTCCACTCAGTCTGGGAGACCGCGCCACGCTCAAGGTCACTCGTGATCCGGACGCCTGTCTCGTCCTTGTACAGGGCCGTAAGACAGGCGCCCTGCGGCAGGCCCTCACGCTGCTCGAAGGCGAGCACTGCCGGAAGCAGCGGCGTGGTGAGCACTCCGCCGAAATCGAGGATGAGGCCAGTGCGGTTGGACATGCGGGAACTCCATTGATTGCTGAGAATTCGGACGCCCATCCAGAAAGGACGGCATCACGGCCCCGGCTACATATGGTGACGACAGCAACTGTGCGTCGCAGGCCAGGGTGCACCCACGGGCGGATGAAGACCTACTAGCCCGCACACCCACGGTACCAAACCAGTCCACGAAGCGGATGGTGCTAAATCTCACTCTCCGACCCGTTCAAGATCGCTACGTCGCGGGCCGGACCTTGGGGCATTCCTCTTCGAACTCCGCTCCTGCCGCGTACACGAGAAGCTCCTGCGCCTGGTCCTCAGTAATATTCGAATAGGCCGCGCTGACGCGTGCGAGCCACGCCGCTTCGCTGTCGGTATCAACGAAGGGCTTCTCTCGCAGAGGGACGGAGGCGTCCACACTTGCAGGTGCGGTGTCAACGGCCTTGAGTGCGGCCTTAATCCAGTATGCCTCTGCGGCCGGCTCAGGATCGGAATGGGAGGCGGTAAAATCCTCTGCGGCGAATATCAGGCCCCGTGGAGCGTAATAGCGCAGTTTCTCACAGGCGTCAGCAATATCCTGAGTCCACCGATCGAGGCGGACGTCAATCGGAACGCGCACTTGCATAAATTCCGTGAGGCGCTTCCCGGGTGGATACAGGCTCGTCCCAGGAAATGCCTCCGCCAGGTCGAACCAGAGCGGATAGATCCGGTTCAGGGTACGCCACGTCTTCCATCGGCCCACTACCGCGCGACTAGTCGGAATGCTCGCTCCAATAGCGACGATAAGGAAAAGCAGGTCCATCCATAGCGATTCGGCGTCTACGACGAGCTGCACTGTGGAGGGACTCATGGGGAAGATCACCGCGACCCACAAGAGTCCGGGACGGGCCAGTGAATGGACAAGCCCCATCCACATCGCAACCGCCATCAAAGTCAGCCCGATGCGCATGCTCGCACACTCGGCCTGCCGCGCCGCTCTCGTCCACTGGTAGCCGCAAACCGCAGCCGTGACAAGCGGGAAGAAATAGAAGACGCTCATATAGACCGCGACACCCCACTGCCCAGCGTGGTCGATGAGGAAATCTTGGCTCTGCACCCTGCGGTCCACCACCGTAAAAAACAGGACCGTGAGCAAAACGACGCCAACAGCCCCCGCCCTATAGGACGCACGGGCGATCCACCGCGAGACCACTACGTGACGGGGCACAACTGCCTCCGTGCTCTTCCCGTAGCTAGTGGAGACGTAGGTCAGGGCTGCGATGGTCGCTGCAGTGCTGGCAAAATGTCTCAGCAGGGCGTCTAGATCCACCACGGGAATGCGATCTACGGCATTCATTACTGCCGGCGTGTACAGCCACAGGGCTACGGCGAATCCTGCATAGCCGCCCCAGAGTGCCCGGCGGTGAAAATCACCGTAACGAACCGCAGGGAATCGCCATATGGCGATTGCGGCCATCACTATCGCAGTCAGGTATTTAAAGTACTCGAACATGTAACCAGTGGTTTGTCTGTGCAGACTGCCTACTTGCCGACCGGAAGGTCGACTGATGACAGCCTTAATTGCCAGCAGATGGACTGTTTGATATGGAGTGAATCGCAAGGCTGGCGTTCTCACTCCGTGGTCGCCGCGCGATCGCGGCTAGCGCCTGCGTCGTGGCGGAGCAACTGGGTGGGCGAGCGAGGACTCAAGGAGACTAACCATGTCATCTCCCGCGATCGACTGGCGGCGAGCCAACCGCTTTATCAGCGAGGCTGAAAGCTCGGCCTGCTGCTCCTCGGGGCTGCCAAAATCTACGCGCCCTTGCACCAGAGTTGACGGGAAACGACGAATTACCTCCTGGCGAATCCGCTCAGGGACGTATCGCTCAACCTCCGCAGCCGTCAGAGTAGTCCCGTGGTCCAGCCACTCATGTGCGAGCTCATGGAGGATGATGTGCTCGGTTTGATTTCGACTTGTACGGCGACGATAGAGAATGATTGTGAACTCCGGCGCCTTGACGCGGAGGCCACATGCCGTGCCCAGCCCCCCATCGGGGTCATCCAGCGGCACTAGCCGAATCTGGCGACCCAGCGCTCCCTCCATATTTCGCACCAGCGCTTCGACGCTGAATGGAGCTGGGGTAGGGAGGTCGGCGAGCAGTTTCTCGCATTCCTTCACAAGTGCGCGCCGTGACGGGTCTCTGCGCCAACGCATAGTTGCTCCATTGAAATGCCACTGGTTTTCACCGCCAGCCCCATCCCGATACTCGTACGCGAGGCGCTAGTAGCTAGGAGAACTGTGCTCGAGGTGCACTACAGCCGATCGGCGGCCTGACCCAGAGCTAATCGTACAAGGATCAACGTGTGATACGACCGGACCGGCATGTTGCGAATATCGCACTACTTAGCGTGATAATTCCAAGATCGAAATTGCAGGGCGGAGTCTTAATTGATCTTTGAATACTTCTGACGCGAGACCGGTCCCACCGCGCCATCCGGCTGCTGACCGGGCGGCCTGTTCGCTTCCAGGGCCAGCCCGTTGTCCGCGTACTGCGGCAGGGCTCAGCTGAGTCGCGCCCGTTGGTCGGCATGTCGAGGAGGGCGTCGGCAGCGCGCGTGGGGTGCTCCGGGTTCGCCCGGCGGGCGCAGCTCGGCGTCAGTCCCCGTCTTGCACCTCGGGCAGCTTGTGCCGCAGCTCCCCGACGAGATTGTTGATCGTGGCCATCATCTCGGTGGACAGGCCCCCGCCGTTGCCGCGTGCAGCAAGACCGAGAATCTGTCCCCGTTGGATCGAGCCGAGGAAGCGGATCGCCTCCAGGAACTCGCGAGCCGCTGGGCTGACCTCGGCACCGTCCTGGAAGAGGGCGGCGTCGACCTGGAGCGCGTCGGCCAGGCCGGCGCGCACTGCATCGGAAGCGTCGGTCGTGGCGCCCGTGCGCAGGGAGGCGATGTCCTCGACCGTAACGATTGCCTCGCCCGCGTGGGCGTTCACGGCGCGCGCGATCTCGTCGTCAGACGGTGCCTCCTGGCCCGCGTACCCGTGCTCCAGGAGATAGTTGATCTTCTCGCCGATGGTACGGGGGGCCGGTGCCTGCTCGTGACGGGAGGCTGCGGGCCGAAGGCCGAACGAGCAGTCCTGGGCAGCTAGCAGGACCGCCTCGGTCACCCCGTACGCCTCGGCGAGCGGTAGCACGTAGGCATCGCTGAGCCTGCGCCGACCGGACTCCGCGTTGCTCACTGGTGCGCGGCTCGTGCCGATGATCGCGGCGGCTTGCGCCACACTGAGGCCGGCATCGCACCGAAGAAGCTGCAGGTCCGCCGGGCCGTCATGGGGGAAGAGAGCATCGAGCGGCTGACCGAGCGCTGCTGCAATCGCGGGGAGCTTCTCGCCCTTGGGATGGTCCTCGCCGTTCTCCCAACGGGAGACGGTGGGCCCACTGACGCCGACCTCGGCGCCCAGCTCATCCAGGTTAAGGTCCATGCCCCGCCGGGCAGCGCGTACGCGCTTGCCGTCGAATTGACGTGGGGGCACATGAACTCCAGCGGGGTGATGAGCGGGCAGGTCGGGGCGGTGTTGGGACCACTGTAGTCCAGGCTTGATACATCTGCGCAACTAACGTACGTTTCTGTATCGCACCGCTGGAGGGGCTCCGCCTCTCCACGGCGCCAGCCTCTGGCGACCCGTTTGCATGCTGCCTTGTTGCGGTCACTTGCGCAACGGGCCGCTGGATTCGGCAATCAGGTGGCGCCGACCGGTCGTGGAACGACTCCAGACACCGGCCGTCGCGAGCCCTGCCCGACCCGTAGTGCTCTGCGGGGTAAGGGATGGACTTGCCGCAGGCGTCTACGTATGTTCGTCGTCCCCGCAGGGCGGCGCCCAACGAGCAGAGGGGGGAAGCGGTGCCGCAGAGGGCGAGCCCTGCACGAATCAGGGCGAAATGAGACCGGCGCCCGGGAGCTACCAACTCCTGGACGCCGGGCCAGCACCCGAGGGTGCCGAATCACAACTCGCGAGCGGCGGGACTTCTTTTGCACGAGAGACCGCCGCGCGCGCTCCTACGAATCCAGGAGTATCGCATGCCAAGTCTTTCAGGGGAAGCCCGCTACGCGGCGCCCAGCCCGAGCCAGCAGCGGCTTGGCGTCCAGCTCGCGGACATGATCCCCGGCGCGGTCAGCGTCCACGTCAGCCTCGCCGACCCGAAGCGCCGGTGGCCTCACCCCTACACGGTGGCGATCGACGAGCGCGGCGAGCAGCTCGAGCTGAGTCGCACCACCACCAAGGTCGCGGCCCGCTGGGTGCAGCGGACCTGGCCGGAGGCGGACTGGACCTGCCCGCACAGCCTCGACCTCGCCACCGGGCAGCTCGCCGTCACCGCGGTCCGGGGCCGCTGACATGGCCCGCATTCGATCGGTCAAGCCGGAGACCTGGGTCTCCGAGACGCTGGCCGAGGTGTCGATCCCGGCCATGGTCACCTTCCTCGGGATGACCAACCACGCCGACGACCACGGCCGCCACCGCGACAACGCAGCGATCGTCTACGGCCTCGTCTGGCCGATGCGCGAGGAAATCAGCCGCGCAGACGTCGAGGACCACCTGCAGCAACTCGCCACCGCTGGAGCGGTCTGCCGGTACACCGGCTGCGACGGACGGCGGTACTTCCACTACCCGACCTGGCGCAACCACCAGAAGATCGACAAGCCGTCGCTCAGCCGTCTGCCGGCCTGCCCGCACTGCGAGCCGGAACGGTGCGGCGTCTGCAAGGGCTCCTGCATCCAGCGGGCCGCCCTCGCCGACACCCCGGGCACGGTGGCCGAGGCCGCCGCAAGCGCTCCCCGAGTGTTCGCCGAGGTTTCGGCGAACACTCCCGCAGCCCTCCAGCAGCCGAACGAGCCCCTCCCGGCTGCCACCGCCCAGACGGCTACCGCCGCCACCAGAGCAGCCGCTCCGGCGATCGACGCCGAGCCGCAGCCCGTCCCGACCGCCCAGAAAACCGCAGGTCAGATGGCATTCGTCGAAGCCTCCCCGAAGGCTCGCCGAAGCCTCCCGGAGCCCTCGGCGCCTGGATCTAGGATCTTGGATCCTGGATCTTCTTTCCCTACGGGGCGCCAGGCGCCCGACGCGGAGGCCGTCTCGGCAGGCCAGCTGGTCGGCGAGTACGTCGCCTCCTGCGCCGAGCGCCCGCCGGGCAGCGTGATCGGCCACCTCGGCAAGGTCGTCAAGACCCTGCTGGACGAGGGCATCGCCGCCGACCACGTCCGCACCGGGCTGCGGCGCTTCGCCGACATCCAGGGCCACCCCTCCCGGCTGCCGAGCCTGGTCAACGACGCCATGAACGCACGAGGGGCCGGTTTGGCGCGGCCGGGATTCCGGCCTAACGTGCCCGCTCACCAGGCGTGGACCAACCCGGTCGACGCTGCCACCGCCTACGCCGAGGAGCTGTGATGCGCACTCGCCGCTACCCGCAGACCCTCGCCGACGCCCCCTCGGCGCTCGACCGGATGGCCCGCATCCTCGCCGCCCGGGGCATCGACCAGCACGCGGTCGACGCCCTGCCGGACGAGCCGGAGCCCTGCTCGGCGGAGGCGGCGCTGTCGGCCGGGCTGCCGCCGCGCTACCGCGACGCGCTCGCCACGCACCCGCAGGTCCTGGCCTGGGTGCGGCAGGTCGCCGCCCTGGCCACCGCTCCCAGCACCGGCGCCCGCAGCCAGGTCACCACAGGCCCCAGCCTGCTGATGGCCGGAGTCGTCGGCGCGGGGAAGACCCACGAGGCGTACGGCGCCGTCCGCGCCCTCGTGCAGGCCGGCATCGGCGTGCGCTGGCGCGCCACCACCGCCGCCGACCTCTACGCCGAGCTTCGGCCCAGCTCGGACACCGACTCGGAGCGGGCCCTCGCCGCCTACAGCCGGGTGCCGCTGCTGATCCTCGACGACCTCGGCGCCGCCAAGAGCTCGGAGTTCGTCGAAGAGCAGACCTACCGGCTGATCAACCGCCGGTACAACCACATGCTCCCCACCCTGATCACCACGAACCTGCAGATCAGGGACCTCAAGGCCCACCTCGGTGACCGCGTCACCTCCCGGCTCGCCCAGATGACCACCCGGGTCGAGTTCGAACTGGTCGACCGCAGACGCCTCCAGCGCGCCGCCTGACGGCCCGCCGCGCCCGGCCGCCCCACGGCGAGCCGATCACCCTTCACCGACCCAGCGCCCTCTCCGCCGACGCCCGACCTCGCGCGCGGAGAGCGATCGGAGCAACCCCGCATGACCACCACGACCAGCCCTGCCCGCCACCGCTCGCTCGGCGACCACACCTGGCAGGACCAGGCCGTCTGCACCCCGACCGAGTACAACCCCGTCGACCCGGAGACCTTCTTCCCCGGGCCGGAGGAAGCCGACAAGATCGCCACCGCCAAGGCGCTGTGCGCCCAGTGCCCGGTCGCCCGCATCTGCCTGGACGCCGCCCTGGAGACGGGCGACACCCACGGCATCCGGGGCGGCTACACCGAGGAGGAGCGCGAACCCCTGCACGCCAGGATCAACGACCGCCTCGACTACAGCCGAGTCAACGCCACCCTCGCCGGGCGCGACATCGCCCTCACGAAGGCCGAGCGCCGCGCGGTCGTCCTCGCCGGGTACCGCCAGGGCGTCCCCGTCGACCGCCTCGCCCGGCTCCTCAAGATCAGCCCGGAGCACGCCCTCAAGCTCTACCGCGAAACCCGCCGCGCGATCCGCCACCGCCAGATCGCCGAGGAAGCCACCCGCGCCGCTTCGGCCGGCCACGGCACTACCAGCACCGCCCAGCTGACCTGCGCCGACTTCGGGACGGCCGCATGAGCACCGCCACCGCCACCGCCCCGTCCGCCGCCCACGTCACCGCCTGGGACAGGGCCGTCGTCATCGCCCTCGGCGCCTCCGGCTGCGCGCTGAGCTTCTCCGCTCTCCAGCAGATGGCCGTCGCCATCCATGTCCGGGGCTTCCTCACCTACCTCTTCCCGATCATCGTCGATGGTTTTATCGCCTACGGGGTGCGAGCCCTGCTGGTCCTGCGTACCGCACCGCTGAGGGCCCGGATCTACGTGTGGACGCTCTTCGGCGCGGCCACTGGGACGAGCCTGTGGGCCAATGCCCTGCACGCCGTCCGGCTGAACGAGCAAGACATAACCGCCGGCCTCCGGCTCGGCGACACGGTGGTCGCGGTGCTGTCCACCATCGCTCCCCTCGCCCTGGCCGGGGCCGTCCACCTCTACATCCTCATCGCCCGAGGACCGGTGAGCCCCACCGACCGGAACGGTCACGCTGACCGACCGGCCGAGACTGACCGGGGTCAGGCCACCCCGAACCGAGGTCAGGTCACCGCCCAGGAGACCGGACTGACCGAGCGGCCGGTGGCACTGACCGCCGCTCAGGACAGCGCCGGTCACCCCGCCCCCGGTCAGCCGGACAGCGGCCCGGTCACCGCCACGGTCAGCCGCCCGGTCACCGACCCGACCCCCCAGCCACAGCTGACCCCGGTCAGCGCGGTCAGCCTGACCAAGCCCTCTGACCTGGGCGGTCACCCGGACAGCGGCCAGCCGGTCACTGACCGACCGCCAGTCGAGCCGCCGGTCACCGCACCGCCGGTCAGCCCCACCGAGGCCACCGGACAGCCGGTCAAGCCGCCGGTCACCGCACCGCCGGTCAGCCCCACCGAGGCCACCGGACAGCCGGTCAAGCCGCCGGTCACCGCCCCGCCGGTCACTGACCGGGACGCTGACCGCCGCCCTGACCTGGACACCGAGGACCTGCTGAAGATCGCACGGCAGGCGGTCAGCCAGCAGGACAAGCTGACCCGCAAGGTCGTCGCGCAGGCGATCCGCGGTCAGCAGATCCCCCTGTCCTCCGACACCCTGACCCAGCTGATGGCCCAGCTCCGCGAACAGCACGGTCAGCCGGTCACCGCTGACCGGAACTGACCTACCACTGACCGCCGGGGTGACCGACCAGGCCACCCCGGCGGTCACCTACCCGCACCACCGCCGAACGGGAGCACCCCACCATGCGCACCACCCCCGCCACCTGGGCCGAGGCGGACTCCTGGCTCGCAGTCCTGACCCAGCGCGGCCACGTCCACCGCGTCGAAACCGGTCCGGACGGTGTCCGCAGCGTCCAGCGCGGCCGACACTCGCGCCCCTGGACCCTCCACCACCCCGTCCTCGCCCTCGATTTCGTCGAGGACCTCCTCCTCGAAATCCGCCAGCGCGACAGCGAGGCCAGCCGGTGACCGCCTCCGACCAGGACGTCACCACGCAGGCACCGGAGAGTGACCGTGACCAGGCTCCTGGCGGAGCAAGTTGTGGGGTAAGGAGTCCTTACCCCGCCTCCGCCCCGGAGGGGGCGGAGGCTCCCCGGTCGGCGGCAGACCCAGGGGGGCCTGCCGACGATCGGGGAGTCGGCCCAGGGGTGCCGACGACGAGGGAGGAGCAGCAGACCCAACCGATCGCTGAAGCCGTCCGCGCCGCGCCGCGTCGCCGCCTGCGCCAGAGCGTGCCGCGCACCAACCGCATCTGCCCGCGCTTCAGCGACCCCGAGTGGTCTCTCCTCCAGCGCGCCGCCGCCCGAGCCGAACTCGCCCCCGGCGGCTACACCGCTGCCGCTGCCGTGGCCGCAGCCGCCAGCACCGACCCCAGCGCGGCGGTCGCCGACTACCGGCGCGGCATCCAGGAACTCATGGAGTCCAACCGCCAGCTCGGCGCCGTAGGCAACAACCTCAACCAACTCGCCCACTACGTGAACGCCGGCGGCCAGCCAGGCGCCGAGCTGCGCCAGCTCCTGGCCCGCGTCGAAGCCTCCATCGACGCGGTCGACGACGCCGTCGACTGGCTGGTCCGCCGGTGATCCCCAAGATCCGCACCGGCACCGACCGCTCCTTCCCCCTCATCGACTACCTCTTCGGACCCGGCAAGCACGAGGAGCACACCAACCAGCACCTCGTCGCCTCCTGGAACAACTTCGCGCCCGACCCGGGCCCCAACCCGGAGCGGCACCAGGTCGCCAAGCTCGCCAACCAGCTCGACCAGCCGGTCAAGGCCCTCGGCAAGCAGGCCCCGGCCAACAAGGTCTGGCACTGCTCACTGCGCACCGCACCCGGTGACCGCCACCTCGACGACGCCGAGTGGGCCGCCATCGCCCGCCGCATCGTCCACGCCACCGGCATCGCTCCCGAGGGCGACGCCGCCGCCTGCCGCTGGGTCGCCGTGCGCCACGCTGAGGACCACATCCACATCGCCGCCACGCTGGTCCGCCAGGACGGGCGCCTGGCTGCCCTGAGCTTCGACAAGCGCAAGGCCCAGGCCGAAGCCCGCCTCATAGAGAAGGAGTACGGCCTGCGACAACTCAACCCGGGCGACGGTACCGCCGCGAAGAACCCGACCAGCCAGGAACAGTGGAAGGCCGAGCGCACCGGCCGCACCGAGACCCCGCGCGAAAGCCTGCGTGAAGCCGTCCGCCAGGCCGTCGCCGGAGCCGCCGGAGAAGAGGAGTTCTTCACCCGGCTGCGCGAGGCCGGCCTTCGCGTGAAGCTGCGCAACGCCCCCTCCGGCGACGTTCTCGGCTACAGCGTCGCCCTGCCCGGCGACCGCAACCGCGACGGCGAGCCGATCTGGTTCCCCGGCAGCACCCTGGCCCCCGACCTCTCCCTCCCGCGCATCCGCCGCCGCCTGGACACCGCGCCCGCCACCGCCGACCCGGAGACGGACAACCGCCCGACCCGTTCCGGCCGCTCCGCGCCCGCGCGCCGCCGCCGAGAAGCTGCCGGCACCGCCGAGCGCGCCGCCGCGGTCCTCGACCAGGACGACGACGAAGCCGCCGCCCACCTCGTCGGCGCCGGTGAACTCCTCGACGCCCTCGCCCAGACCTCCCCGGCCGCCACCCGCACCGAACTGCGAGACGCCGCCCGCGCCTTCGAACGCGCCACCCGCAGCCACGTCCGCGCCGAGAACGCCGACATCCGCGCCCTGCGCTCGGCCGCCCGCGGAATAGTCCACGCCGGCAGTGCGCTCGGACGTGGAGAGGACGGCGGCACCACCGCTATGGTCTTGTCCACGCTCGTCCTGGTCGCTCTGGCCGCAGCCCGATGGCACTCCGCGAGGGGCCACGCCCAGCAGGCCGCAGCCTCCCGCCAGGCCGCCGAACACCTGCGCACCGCCTACCAGCAGGCCGCAGCCACCCCCATGCGCACCATGCGCGAGATCGGCCGTGCCCTCCCGGAAGGCGAGCGCCGCCGCCACGACACCACCATCCGCACCGTCCTCGGCGGTGCCGGCACCCAGCAGGGCCCGGCCCGCGAGCACGACGCCCTGGCCGCCGTCCTCGCAGAAGCGGAGAAGGCCGGCCACGACCCCAAGGCCCTCCTGGAGAAGGCCGTCGATCGCCGGGAGCTGGAAACCGCCCGCAACACCAACGACGTCCTCGTCTGGCGCATCCGCCGCCTCGCCGACCTGCCCGCCAACCCCGAACGCCCCCGAACCCGCACGACCGCCGGCACCCGGGCCCGGACCACTCCGGCCCAGGCGCGCACCAGCCAGCCAGCACCGACCCAGCCTGTGACCGACCCGCGCCGCCCGGCACCACGCCGCTGACCCGGCAACGCTGCGGGCGGCTGTCCCGAAACCCCTCGACACCCGGTTCCACCAGGTGTTACGCAAGTACCCGAGCACCGCGAACGGAGAGCACGTGACCAGAACCGAGCACACCACCACCGCTCCGACCCCGATCGCCACCCCGGTCCCGGTCGGCTCCGACCCGCTCCGGCAGCTGGAGTACGAGACCCAGACCCCCAGCGGCCCGGAAGCTGTCCGGGGCATCCTCCACCCGGCCGAACTGGCCCTGCGCGGCATGCCGGTGACGTGCTCCGCTTGCCGGGCCCGCCGGGACTGGTTGCTGCTCAACCAGGGCCGCGACGTGTGGGTGTGCTGCCGCTGCGGCAACGACTGGCTAGAGCCGGAGATCACGCGCAAGGACTTCGACGCCCTGATCGCCGACCCGACCTGGACCCGCCACCCGTCGACCGGTGCCGGGCGGGTGGCTCTGGGTTTCGATGGCACCTTTGCCGGCGTCTACCTGGACTAATGAGCGGTGTTGCATTCAATGCAACGTTCGGTGCGACCGGTACAGGCCACTGGTCAGCGGATTTCCGAGGGGGTCGACTCCGAGTCGGCCCCCTCGTCCGGCACCAGGACGAGGCGCGTAACCGAGGCAACGATGTTGCATTGGAGACAACACAGAACGGCAATGCCGGACCGGACCAGTCCTGGGTGCCCCGGGGCCCTGAAGTCCGGTGCTGGGTTGGTTCATGATGGATCAGGCAGGTGTGGCGTAGCGCGGGGTGCGGCGCACGAGCTTGGTGGTGCCTGTGGGGCTGGTGTAGGTGCTGACCCTGCCGCCGTACTCGCCCAGCCTGGTCGCTTCATCCGTCTTGTAGGCGAGCGCGTCGTTGACGCCGAGGTCTCGCAGTGCGATCAGCACTCGATGGATGTCCTCTTCGTCGTTGCAGTCTTCGGTGAAGATGATCACCGGTCGGCGGGTGGGATCTCCGTCGAAGGGGTTTCCGAGCGTGGCGACCTTGGCGCTTGGCCCCAGCTTGCCTTCATGTACAGCCTTTTCGATCAGTCGCCAGCCCGCATCGAGCGTGCGAACGGGCAGGAACCATTGCCATTTTCCGCGCGGTGTCGCGGGCGGCATGCCGCTCGGAAAGGCTTCACCGCCAACGGTGGCCCAGAGCCACGGGTCACTGGTGACGGCCGAAGGGCGGGCTTGGTGGCGCTGATGGGCTGTGCGAGTGGTGTGTGCGTGCACGAATGCAGCCTATGCTGCAGAGTTCCTTGTTCATGCGCCATCTTGTGCGTGTGGCGCTGAAGGAATGCGATGACGTGCGGATTCGCCGGGAGCAGGCATTGACCGCCTGCTGCCTGGCAGTAGCAGCTGAGACTGACACCGGGCTGGAGACCGCACGGCGGGCAGCAATGCTGATGGACTGTCTCGGCGCGCTGCGCGCAGCCCACGCGCCCGGTCGGGCATTGCAGTTGGGCATGGGCGAGTTCCGCCAGGGCCTACGCGCCCCGCTCGCCCCGCTCCTGCCTCCGCCGGGTGATGTCGATGACCAGTTCGGTGAGTTGCGGCTGATGGACGGTGCCGGGTTGGTCCGTGACGCGCTGGAGGACCTGTGTCGGGAACATCTTGTTCCGCAGGCGGCGCTGGACCGTCACTGGCCCTGGGCACGGGTGAGGGCGGAGCAGGAGGAGCGGCGTCTGTTCGAGGTGATGCGTCGGCTGGAGCCGGAGGAGTACCGGGAGGCGCGGGCCCTTTTGGCGGAGTGTCCGGCCGGGCCGCTGCGGGTGTTGCGCAAGCGGTGGGATCGGTTGTGGATGCGCTTCGACTTCTTCGAGGCGGTCAGCGACTGGCCGTGGTGTCAGCTGGAGGGCTGGTGGTATCCGTGCCCGAAGTGCCGTTGGCCGATGCGGGTGGTGGAGACCGGCCAGGAGGTCGAGGTGCGCTGTGAGGCGCACCGGGCTCGGGGGGTGCACTACCGCCTGTCCCTGGAGCGGGGCGGGCGTGGCGTGGCGCCGACCCTGGTGGGTACGGGCAGGGCGTCGGAGCCGGTAGTCGGTCTTCCCGCCAGCGTGGATCACCTGGCGCTCAGCCGTCCCGTATGGCGGTACGGAGTGCTGCCCACCCTGCTGGAGATCGAACTGCGTGACCGGTTGAAAGCCCAGGCCCACGTGCGGGTGGAGATGTGGCCGGGCGAGCTGCGCCCCGACGAGTACGACTTGAGGATCACGGTCGCCGTGCCGGGACGGCGGGTGCGGACATGGCGAGTGGATGCCAAGGACTGGGCGTCGGCCGCCGCTCTCGCCAAGGCGCTGCTGGAACGCGAGCCGAAGCCGTATGCGCTCTGCATCGTCGTTCCGGACCACCAGGGCCACGAGGTGGCGTATCTCAAGGCTCGGCTGACCGGGCGGAGGACGAAGGTGCTCACGCTCACCCGCCTCGTCGAGCAGGTCAAGCGCGCTGCCAGGGGTGTGCGGTGAGGGACCAGGCCGAGGACGAGTGGGCACTGCGGAAGCTCGGGCTGGCCATTCCGCTGGCGCTGGCGGACGAATACTTCGGGTTCGTCGACCCCCAGGGGCTGCGGATTGTCCCGCTGGACCAAGCACACGTTTTCGCCGCCGCGCGCACCGATCTGTGGGATCGCTGGCCTCAACTTCCTCGCTGGGTACGGGAGATCGCTGGCAACTACTGGCACGTGCGGCCTCCAGAGCTGGCCGACCGGAAGGAATTCCATCAGCTCGCGTGCTGGTGGGCTTGCCAGCCGGACAGCCTGTACCGGATGCCGGAGGGCACTGAGCGGAGCAAGGCACAGTACCTGCTCGTCGCCCACGCGCAGCAACCGCTGGAGCTCGCGAGGGGCCTGGTGCGTGAGGCAGAGGAGATCTATTACCGCAGCCGCGGTCCGCAGCCCGTGGCCACGGCCGGAATGTGGGCCTTCGGCAAGGACTCCGTCGTCACGATCCCGGATGGGGAAGGCGAGGACGGAGTCACCCCCCTGCGGGTACGCACCGCCCCGTACCGAGCCGAGGTAGTCCTGTCGCGCCGCCGGATGCTCCGGGCGGTCGGCCGGCAGGTGGCCGCGGACGCGCGCAACAGCTGGAAGCCCGGATTGATGGGCCGGTTCTTCGGACGGTTGCTGGACCTGGATGACCGCAAGGTCACCCGGCTGCGGATGCCCGCAGGCAACGTCACGGTCGTCAACGCGCCGACCGGAGTCGGGAAGACCGTCCTGCTCAGGGCTGCGGCGCCCCTGCTGGCCCAGAACCGGACCGGGCCGGTCGCGGTCGTCGTCGGCCAGATCCACGAGAGCCTGAGCAACACCGAGCACATGCGTGAGGCTGAGGGCGAACTCACTCGGCATGCTCTCGACGAACAGATCCGGCAAGATGACGACCTCGTTCGGAAGACCGCAGCCGAGTTCGCTCTCGCTCACCCCACGCTGAAGGTCGTGCCGCTGGTTTCCGGCTACCGGCTGGCCGAGCAGGCCGGGCGGGCCCTGGTCCAGGGCCGCGAGCAGCGGTTCGAGGAACTGGCCTACGGCTGCGACCTGTCGACGTGGCTCACGGACGGGGAGCCGGTGCGGCGCGGCGCTGAGCCGTGCCTGTCGCTGAGGGCCGCCGATGCCGCGGACGACCGCGAGGGACCGAGCCCTGCGCATGCCTGCCCGCGATTGGGCGTGTGCGGTAAGTACGCGTTGATCCGCGAGGCTGTGGACGCGGACGTGATCGTCACCAACCACCACAACCTGCTGGGCGGGTCGGTGCCAGTACCTGTGGAGACGGACAAGGGCGTGCTGGACCGCATCAGCCTCCTGGAGTTCGTGATGCGCCGGTACCCGGTGCTTCTGGTCGACGAAGTCGACCGGATGCAACAGAGCTGGTGCGAGATGGGCACGGACGAGTTCACCCTGGCCAGCCGGGGAACCCACAGATCATCGCTGCTGGTGGAGGTCGACCGGCAACGCGAGGTCCTGGACGCGGCCAGCGACCGGCGCCTGGTCCCCGTCCTGTTCAAGGCCCGCAGCCTGGGCGAGCAGTTCCTCAACTACGTCCTGGAAGGCGACCTGTGGCTGGACCCCGCCGAGCACGATGACGACGACCGGCTGAACTCCGGCTGGCACGTGCCCGGAGCGTGGGACCGGTGGCTGCTCGACAAGCTGCTGCACGTGGACATCACCCAACCGATCGACCCCGATGTCTACCGCGACTTCCGCAAGATCTTCCCCGACCGGAAGAAAAAGAAGAGGAACCCCCCTCCGCCCCGCTACGCCGAACTTGCCGCGCTGCTGGAGAAGGCCGTCAGCCGCGACGAAAGCCACGACGCCCTGCCCCCGGTGAAGACTCAAATTGACAGGGCGCTGGCCAAACTGGGCGTCCCCAAGCACGAACGCCGCGAGATCACCAACGCCCTGCTGGTGCGTGCCTGGCTTGGCAGCCTTCGCCAGTCCCTGCGCCACCTCAAGGCCGTCCTGGCCGGCATGGGACGCCGAGAGCAGATGACAGCCGGCCGGGACCTTGCCAAGGCCCTGGGGACCTTCAATCGCAATCCTGCACTGCCTTTCGGCCCGCTGGGCTACCAGCTGATCGGCTTCAAGGTTGAGAAAGACCAGCACGGCGGAGGCCGCCTGTCCGTGCAGGCCCTCAGCGGCGACCCCCACACGAGTACCGTCCAACTCGGCGGAACCATCGCCCTGGCCACCGCCGGGGTGGAGCGCAGCATCCTGGCCCTGTCCGCGACCGCGTACTTCCCCGGCGCAGCCAAGGAGCACCTGCACACGCTGCCCGCCTACGTGATGACCGACGCGACACCTGGGTCGGTCACCGCCCGGCCCGGCAACGTCTCCGACACCCCCAACGGCTGGAACCCCATCGCCATCGGCGGCCAGGACCAGGCCAGCAAGCCCGCCCGGCTCCTCGACCTCGGCGCCCGCCTGTGGACGGACCGCCTCTCCGAACACCTGAGATACCTGGAGAACCACGAACGCGACCGGGCCCGTGCGATGGTCGTCTCCAACGCCTACAGCCAGGCCATGGTCCTCGCTGCCGGCATCGCCTCCGTGATCCCCGATCCCTCCTGGATCGCCGTGGTGGTCAAAAAGAAGAACACGCCGCCAGGCGGGGTCGCCCCGCCCCAGGGAGTGGTCATGATCACCGTCGACCAGCTCGAAGACCTCCCCTTCACCCACCCCAACGTCAAGGTGATCTGCGCACCGATGCGCCTGGTCGCCCGCGCCCTGAACATCCTCGTCCCTGGCACCGACCGCTCCGCCCTCGCCTCGGTCTGGGTCGCCACCCGGCCCCCCGCCGACCTTCACTCCCCGACATCGATGTACGCCAGCATCGGCGCCGCCGGAATCGCCGCCGGCCGCGCGGGACCCGACCCTGCCCGCATGCTCGCGGACCAGAGCCGCGCCGCCCACAAACGCCTGTACCAGCTCCTTAGCGCCAGCCCGATGCTCTCCCGCCTCCCCAAGTTCCTGAAGATCGAAGTCCTCGCCGGGATTCTCGTCGACATGATCCAACTCGCCGGACGCGCCCGCCGCGGCGGCACCCCCGTACAGCTCTACCTCGTCGACAACGCCTTCTTCGCCACCCACTTCGGCACCGACTACCCCTCCTTGCTGCGCGCCTACTACGACCAACTCACCGAGCACCAGCAGTACCAACTGCGCCGCACCTACGGATCCACCCTCACCGCCTGGCTCGACCTCGCCCATTCCACCGACCAGCCCCACCTGGTCCACGTCCCCCTGCCTCGCGCCAGCGCGGCCGAGTACGAAAGACCCTGATGAGTACCCAGACCCGGCTGTCCCTGCTTGCCCCCCACACCGACGAGAACCTCCTCGGCACTACCTACCTCTACCCGCTGCCCGACAAGATCGACAAAGCATGGCCAGCCCTGCGGCAGATGTACCGCGGAATCACCGGGTCCAAGGGAAACCTGCCGTACGCGGGCCTGCTCACCGTCCTTCGTGCCACCGGCTACACCTGCGCGGCCCTTTACCCCCAGAGCAAGGAACACCCGCCGAAGTACCTGGCTACCAGCCGCCCCATCGACCGTGACGACCTCCACGACGCGATCGTCCTGTGGGAACAGGCGCTCCTGCAGACCGAACGCGACCGCTTCTCCTTTGCCTACCAGAGCGAGATCGCTGACCTGATCGCCGGCACCGCCCCCGAAGAGACCCCACTGTGGGGGCACTTCACCCCCACCGGCGGCTGCATCGACGCCCCCGGCTGGGCGTGGAGGGCAGCCAGCTGGGCCGTCGCCAGCAAGCTCGCCGCCGAGCCCTGGCAGATCGACGGCAAGACCGTCCGCTTCCGCCCCGACCTGGACGGCAACCTCCTGGTCTGGGACACCGACCTGTTGTGGACGAACACCTGGGGCGCCGCGTACGGCGACAAGGACACCAACAGCCCCGGCGAGGAAACCCCGGAGTGGAAGACCCGCACCCACTGCGCAGCCCTACGCCTGAAGGTGGCCGTAAAGTCCTACCCCGGGCTGAACATTCCGGTCGCCGCCATCCAGCCGGTCGTCTCCCGTCTGAGCAACACCCTCCGCAGCGCCCGCACCGGCTGGTTCGCCCCCCGCGCCGCGGACGGCCCTCTCCTCAATCTCACCTTCGGAGGCCGCGGCGACCACACCCACGTCGACCACACCACCCGCCTCGCCCTGGACGCCTGGACCCGCCTGCACGGCGAAGACGTCTTCCCCCGCGCCGTCGGCGAAACCGACTTCCTCGCCCCCAGCGCCTGCGACCTCACCGGACCACCCGGCGACCTGCGCGCCCTCATCCCTTTCTCCGGCACGTACTCCATCGGCAAGGGCGACGGCATGCACTCCAGACGCGAACTCGCCCGCTACGCCAGCACCGCCCTCGACCAACCGCTGCTGCAAGCCGAACAGGTCGCCGGACGCGCCTTCGGCAGCCGCCGCAGCACCGACCAAGGCCGCGACAGCGTCCTGCTCGACGACCCCCGCCTGGGCGAGATCCTCATCATCGCCGGCCGCGAACGCCTGCGGATCCTCGTCCTCTACCGCCACCAGGACGAGCGCACCCGCATGCAGCGCCTGCTCGCCTACCACTACAGCCGCCCCGACCTCGCCGCCACCGGCATGCCCGAGGGAACGCCAGTACCGCTGAACGACCACGTCGAGGCGTTCCTGCAACCCGCAGACGACCTCCTCCGACACGGTGACCACCACAAGCAGCGCCCCACCCTGGCCCGGCAACTCGCTGGACTCGATGCCCCCGAAGGGACCCGACTGCTCGCCCTGTGCGAGACCGAGTACGACGCCAAGGCATGGGGCCGCCAGCGCCGCGAATCCCGCAAGACCGACTCCACGGTCATCGACCCCTACGAGCTCGACGCCAAGCCGCATGCCGTCCGTGAACTCGCCCGCCTCGGAGTTCTCACCCAGTTCCTCACCCCTCACAAGCCCGGACGGCGCAACCCCCGGAAGAAGGAACGCGAGGTCATCACCGATCTCGACCTGCTCGGGCGTGAACTTGAAGGAGACCACCGCGGCCACATGGCCATCGCCGACCTCCACCGCTCAGCCGGCCTGATCCACCCCCGCCTGACCGACGCCCTGACCTTCGGTCCGAACGGGATCAAGGAACCGCTCGTCCACGTCGGCCTGCACCTGCGCCAACAGCTCGGCGATCGTCGCGGCCCTGCGACCGAGGAGCCGCGCCTCATCTGGACCCTGGTCGCACTCGTGCCCGGTCCTGACGGACTGTGGCAGTCCCTTGCCTACCTGCCCGACGCGGATTCTCCCGGAGGGCTCTGGCTCGACTACGCCACTGCCAACGCCCTTCACCGTGCCCGCAGCCTTCCCGAAGGCCGACGCCGCGACGCACAGCTGCCCCGCTCCATCGACAAGGCCCTGTGGGAACTCGGCTCGTTCGCCAACGCCGCTGCTGGCTACAACTTCTATGTCTCCGGCGACGAAGCCCGCAGCATCTGGCCGCTGCTGGCGAACCGCCACCTTGGCCGCACACCCGAACCAGACGGCACCCTCGACAAGCGCACCGCCCTGCCAGGCTTCAGTCTCCCTCCCGGCCACCGCCCCCGAGCCGTTCTCCGCGTCACCGCGGGCACCGAGCACGTCGCGACTCCCGCCCTCGTCGAACGACTCGAGAAGACGGACGAAGGGGAAGCCGAATTCCAAGAACGGAAGCTCTCCACGGGAATCTTCCGCATGAAGGGCACCACTCGGAACTTCATCCTCTGCAACCTGCCTGAGCAGTACAAGGGAGGCTCGCGCCACGCCCGCGCCGGCGAGAAGTACACCCGCTGGGCCAGCACCTCGGCAGAGGAACAGGCAGAAGCCTGGTACAGCCACACCGCCACGGAGATCAGCGTCCTCCACCTCCCCGACGGTCATGACCCTGTCGCCTACGCCGTGGCCGCCGCCCGCCTGTGCGATCACGCCCTTCACTGGAACTACCGCACTCGCTACCCGGCACCCATCCACCTCGGCATCCAGATGGACCAGGACCACTGGGAGTACAGACGGACCGTCGACGCAGGCTCAGAGACCGAGGACTGAGATACCAGCCAGCGGGATCGCGGAATACAACACGCCAGAATGAGCACTCTCCGCCGGTAGCTTAGAGCGGACAACAGTGAGGAACCGCCACCGGTATCGGTGGCGGTCCTCATCGTTGCTGGCCAGCGCCCCTAGCCGGGAGGCGCTGCGGACGGGGGGAGCTGGTCGGAGACGGTCAACCGGCGAAGACTGAGCCGGACGGCGGCCGGGCGCAGGCCGAGCTGGTCGGCGAGGGCTTCGGGGCCGAGGGCGGGGTCTTGCCGGAGCCGCTCGAGGACGGCGTGGTCGGTCCGGTGCTCGCTGCCTCGGACGGTGCGGTAGGCGGCCAGCGCGCCGCCACCGAGGGCGAAAAGCCCCACGGCGCACACCGCGTAGGCGTCGGCCAGGGCGGCCGGGACAGCAACGGCGGCGCCCAGGGCAGCGAGGGTGCAGCAGACGATGAGCGCGCCGGGGCGGTGGATCGGGTGATCGGTCACCGGGTGGCGGCCTCCTGTGGCTTGTCCGGTCACGGGCGCGCTTGGATCGGGCCCCGGAAGTCGCAGCCGGGGCGGGCGTCTTCGCCCTCGATGTGGCCCTCGTACCAGCCGTGGACGGCTGCGTGCAGGATCGCCTGCTCGATAGTGGCTTCGCCGGAGGTCACGGAGTTGATGGCGTTGGCGACGATCAGGGCGAGCACGGCGGAGTCGGGCGCGGGGAACGGGGGCGAGGGCCTCGGAGAGGCGGGCACGGCGGACTCCATCAGCTGCTGGTGTCGGTGGCCGGGTTGTCGAGGAGGTCGCTTCGGTGACCCTGGCCGACCGGCTTCCAGCTCTCGAAGGTGGAGGGCTTCCAGCGGGGCCGGTCGGAGATGCTGGTGTCGTCGGGGGCGGGAAGGGTGCCTCTGTTCTTGCGGTTGCGGGCGGCGCCGACGCTGATGCCCAGGTGCGCGGCGACCTCGGCGTAGCCCCAGAGCTGCTGGTCGTCGGCCATGCGTATGTCCTTCCTCCGTGGTTCGGTGACGAGCGTACGCGCTGCCGGTCGGCCGGGCGTACGGCGAGGCCGCCCCGGTCTGGTCGGCGCGGGGCGGCCTTGTGCGGTGGTGCTCAGGAGTCGGCGAGGCGGTTGGCGAGTTCGAGGGCGGCGGTGGCGACGGAGAGGGCGGAGCACAAGCCGGTGACCTCGGACAGCGTGGGGCGCACCAGGCGCGGCCAGTCGTCGGGGGCGGCGGGCCAAGTAGCGAGGTGGACGTCGCCGGTGGCGAGGCCGAGGCGGGCGGTGACGTCCCAGCCGGCCCCGGGCGCTTTCTCCCAGCGCAGCAGGATGCGGCCGAAGCGGAGCTGGGGCGAGGTGGCCGGGAGCCAGAGGGCCTCGACCGGCTGGTCGGGGGTGGTGGGGACGCGGTGGACGAGTGCTCCGCTGGCCCACGGGGGCATGGGGTGCAGTGCGAAGCGGTCGAGCGGCTGCGGGCGGGCGACGTGACGGGTGGTGGGGATGTGGGTCTCCTTCGGGTGGGGTCAGGACCAGGCGAGGTGGTCGCGGACGGCGGGCGGGAGGTAGCCCTCCTGGCCGTCCTCGCCGAGGTAGGCGGTGCCGTTGTGGACGATGACGTCCGTGCCGACGTAGTGGGCGAAGGGGAAGTCGGGGTTGACGGCGAGGCGGACCTGCAGGGTGGGGTCGAGGTTCTGGAGCTGGGCGATCAGGTGGGCGACGGTGAAGTGCTGGGGCATTCGGGTCTCCGGGTAGAGAGGGGGTGGCGGGTGTGGGCGGCGGTCACGGGAGGTCGAGGTGGAGCAGTTCGCGCAGGACGGCGGGGCCGTTCGGGGCGGGCTTGGGGTGGGTGGCGAGGTGCTGTCTGCGGGACTCGTTGACGTAGCCCTTGCCGGAGTTCTTGAACTCCCAGCCGCCGCAGGTGCAGACGGCCTGGGAGTAGGAGCGCCCGGGGCAGTCGGGGTGGAGCGGCTTGCCGGAACTGGTGTGCTTGTGCTCGGGCGGGCAGAGGCTGCGGTCGGCGTGGTGGTTGGTCAGCGGGGCGCGGTGGGCGGGCATCAGGTCCTCGTGGTCGGTGGGGCGGTCAGCTCGGGAGAGGAGAGTGGCGTGCCGTGCAGGTCGCGGTGGGGGCGGATCAGGACGAGGTCGTCGGCGGGCCACGGGTCGCAGGTGTCCCAGGGATGGCCGGTGGTGAGGACGACGGTGCCGTCAGGGCCATGGACTTCGGGGAGGCCGCAGACGCCGCAGCCGCAGGTGGGGTGGTAGGGCTCCGGGCAGGCCTGGTAGGGGCCGGCGGCGAAGTAGGCGGTCCGGTGGAGTCGTCGGGGTTGCGCGGTTTCGAAGGCGGAGACGATCAGGTCGCCGGAGCGGACTTGGTCGGCGCGGACGATCCGCAGGTGAACGCTGGCGAGGATGCCGTGGCTGGCCTGGTGCTCGGTGGTCGCGGAGACGACCACCGGGTGGAAGTCGACGTGGTGGGTGCTCGTGGGCCTCTCCCTGCTGGTCGGCGGTTTCATCCCGGGCGGTGCGGCCCGGGAGCGCGGTTGGTTCAGTCGGCAAGCCGGTAGGAGCGCATCGGCAGGGATTCGCCCTCGGCTTCGCGGACCACGAGGCCGTCAGCGGCCAGGCGGTCGAGCGATCTGGCGACCGTGCGGTCTGCCAGGTCGAGCGCGTTGCCGATCTGGCGCACGCGGGCGCCGTCCGGCACTTTGGCGAGGTGGGCGATGACCTTCCGGTCGCGGCGCAGGCCCAGCTCGTGGATGTCGTCGAAGGCGCTCAGCAGGCCGCTGACAGTCACGCAGAGGCTGAGGGAGAAGGCGGCGGAGCCCGGTTCGACGGCGAAGGCGTTGAGCGCTCCAAGCGCGGCGATGGCCGGGCCGGGGATACGAGTTGGGTCGATGGTGAGCTTCACGTGCGGATTCCATTCGTCGGAACGGGAGTTACGGGAGGGGCCGGGAAAGGGCCCGCCGCTGCGGTGGGTGCCCGGAAGCGGGCGCGCGGCGGGGCCCGTGCCGTGCTGAAGGCGAGCGGTCAGCTGGCCAGGGTGAGGGAGCTGCTGACGGGGGTGGCAGCCCCGGCGTCGAGACTGACGATGCGCGGGCCGGTCGAGATGCTGGCCTGGCGGGTGGCGAGCCAGAGGGCGACCGAGTCGGCGCAAGCGGCGCAGTCGTCCGCGAGGGAGAGGCTCCCGTCGCCGACGTAGACGTCCACCACGTCCTCCTCGTCGGCATCGAAGGGCGAGGTCGGCTCGGGGTAGAAGCAGGCGAGCCAGGCGGAGTGGAACTCGGAGGGGCGCGCGATCTGGCCGTCATCGTCGGTGACCAGGATGTGCCCGTCGGGTAGCGACAGGTACAGGGCGAAGTAGCCGCCGCCGGTGTGGACGGGCTCGACGGCGAGGCCGCGCTGCCGCAAGGACTGGTAGACCGGACGTCCGGCGACGGGGCTCTCACCGTGGGGCAGTTCGTCGGTGAGGGCGGACTCGATGGTGCGGACGAAGGCCAACGCGTGCTCTCCTGTGGTGGGTTGGTCGGTTGGACAGTGCCCGCCGGGGGATGGCACGTCCTCCGGGGGCAGGGGCTGGCCGAGGTCAGCGGGTGGGGTTGGCGATGAGCGCGGCGAGGAATCCGGCGACGGCCTCGGAGGGCGTGCGGATGCCGAACTCCTGGGTCCACGACGTGGCGTCGGCGCCGGTGGGCTGGACCTGGATGCGCCAGACGATGCCGCGCTGCCAGGCGCCGGGGTCTTCCGGCAGCCAGCCGACGTACACCCGGCCGTCCGGGCTGGTGCAGTGGACGTTCGCCTCCGGTGTGTCGACCATCGGCCAGCCGAGGCCACTGAGGAGGGCGAGCACGGGCTCCGCGCAGTGGTCGGAGGAGAGCCAGGAGCGGCCCTCGGTGGCGGGGCGGACGGGGGCGGGCAGGAGGCTGCTGGGGGTGTTCACGGGGGCCGGTCCCTTCGTTGACCTGCGGTTTCGGCGACGTGAGTACTTTGACATGCAGCGTCCCGAAGTTCGTAGTCGTTATCGGCGATCGGACTCTGCCGTGGGCGAACTGGAAGGGAATGGATCGGGGCACCCGGGTGCTGAATCAGGGTTACGGCGCGAGGCCGTACGGGGCGAAGGGGGACGACGGCGTTGGTGGCGAGCAGAGGCCGGGACATGGCGGCACTGGAGCGCAAGATCCGCAGCGCGGGGCGAGCCTGGACGATGGGCGACGTCACGGTGATCGGCGAGGGCCAGTGGGCCGTGCGCACCGTGAGCCCGACCGAGCGCCAGCAGAACGACACGGTGGCGGCACGGCTGGCGGACGGGCAGCGGGTCGAGCTGACCGTGGAGGAGCTGGCCCGCGCGGTGGGCGCCATGGATCCGGGCGCCCACCGCGACCGCGAGGCGAACTGACCGGCGCCTAATGCCGGTTCGGCACGGGCCTGGCCGAAGCGGCGGCGGCCGGCGGGGCAGGCCGATCCGCGGGAAGCCCCAGAGGCTGGGGTGCCTGCGAGGTGCGGGCGGTGGCGGCCCGCACGCGCGCGGCGTCCGGGCCGCCATCGGCCTTGAGTGCGAGTTCGCGGGCATCGATGACGTGGCTGATCGCCTGCAAGGCGGTGTTGCTCTCGGCGTACGCCGTGCGCAGTGCGCTCGCGGACTGGGTGATCCGGTCGAGGTCATAGAAGGCCGGGACGTGACCGGGCCGGGTGAGCGCGTGCAGCCGTTCCTGGTGCACGACAGCGGCGTTGGAGACGACGACGAGGTGCGAGCGCGTGTGCATCGCCGTTCGCAGCAGCGGGTCCTCGACCGGCGTGCGGACCGACGCCTTCTCCAGTTCGGCGATCGGCCGGCCCCAGGCTTTCTCGATCATCGAGTCGGCGTGGTCGAGGGCAGTCGGGTCGGACACGGTGTCTTCCAAGGGAGCTTGCTCAGCGACCGGGCGGGAAGCGGCGGCCTGCTGCTGGGCGTAGAGCTGGACGGCGTGGTCGTTGCTGCCGGCGCCGAGCTTGCGGCGGACTCGGGCGGCGCGGGAGTGGACGGTTGCAGCGCGGGCGCCCTGTCTGCGGGCGATCTCGGCGACGGTGTAGCCCTCGGTCAGGTAGCGCAGAGTGCTCGTCTCGACGGGGGTGAGGGGCAGGCCGAGGAGGGGCATACGCAACGGGGTCTCCTTCCGGGAGTTGCGGCGGCGCGATCTGGAATTCGCCTGGCATTCAATGGACTTGGACATGGCTTGCTCCTCCGTGCGGGTCAGCGGGCGCGGCCGGCGAGCACGGGCTTTGGGAGCGCCGGAGGACGGGTTGAGGTGGTGTGGGCGAGCACGGACGTGGCGGCCTGGGGGACGGAGAGCGAGCGGGATGTGGCCGCCCTGACGCGTGCGACCTCCAGCGGGCTGGGCGCGGTGGGCGCGGCGACGGTGCCCTCGGGCAGGCGCGCAAGCTGATCGCGCCGCAGGTACCGGTGCACCGGGGACGGGTCGAAGGCGGCAGTGGTGAGCGTGTCCAGAAGAGGCGCGGGCAGGTGCGAGGAGGCGCTGGCGTACCAGCGGCGCTCGGGCGGGCCGGCCTCGAAGAGCCAGCGTTCGGTGGTCTCGTCCATCTCCTCGACGTGCCGCAGGAAGCCGGGGCGCGTCGATCGAGTGACGAGCTGATCGGGGCTCTGGAGGACGACCGGGTCCACCCACTGTCCGGCCGCCCGGTGCGGTGCGGGACGGCCGGCGCCGAGGTAGGCGTCGGGGCCGCGTGTGTAGGCGTCGGCGAGGGCGGTGGTGAAGTCCTGGACGATCTCGGTGGGCACCCGGTCGTCGAAGGTGACCAGCCACTGGGGGACGGTCGGCTCCGGACCGGCGCTGATCTTCCAGAGCGTCGAGTCCGGGCCCTCGGGTAGGAACGCCAGGCGGGCGGTCAGGTCCGGTGCGGTGACGTAGGTGTTGCCCAGGTCGTCGTTGGTGGCGGCCCACCCGGCCTTGACCAGCGGGGTGATGGCCTCCGTGACGTCGACCTTGGTGTCCGCGAAGTAGCGAGGCTGGACGCGGTACTCGCGGGGCTTTTCGGAGATGTACGGCATGGAAGTTCTCCGGGGGTCAGCGCCGGCGTGCTCCGGGAACCGGCAGCGCGGCGGGCGGGACGGCGGGGCCCTGCGGGGTGCAGGCGCGCTGCGGCCGGGCGAGGGCCGGGATCGGGGCGCGGCGGGCGGTGACGTGGGGCAGGTGGCGGGCGGGGACGGCGCCGAGAGGCCGCTCAACAGGTTCGGAGGAGCTGAAGGCGAGGGCGGCGCGCACGAGCGGGTAGAACGGCACACCGATGCTGAAGTCCGCATGCCAGAAGGGGTGTTGCGGGTCGCCTGCGATCATGCTCCACGACGGCGGGACAAGGCCGGCGATCTCCTCGTCGGCGGGCTGGTATCCGACGCGGTGCCGGTAGAGGGCGGTCCCGTCCGGCGCGACCTGGTCGTGGAAGCCCTGCGGGCCGGGGTCTGGCTGCCAGCCGCGGTCGGCGAAGACGGACCCAGGCGTGCAGTCGAGGTGGTGGGGTCCGCCGAGCAGGTAGTCGCGGTGCCGGCTGCGCAGGCCGTCGACGAGGACGGCGGTGAAGGCGGCAGTGATCTCGGCGGGCGTGCCGGGTCCGAACACCGCACTCCACAGCGCCTCCGAGCCGGAGACGGTGTAGCCGTGGACGCTCCACCTGCCCGGGTTCTCGGGTGGACCGGAGCTGGTGAAGACGGCGGTGCGGCAGGGACTGGTGAAGCTGGCACCCCCGTCCGCTGTACGGGCGCGGCTCCAGCCGGGGGCCGAGACCAATTGGCCGGTGACAAGTCGCTGGTCGCCGGGACCGGCGAGACGAAGCGGACGAACAAGATAGGGGACGGTGGGCACGGGTGGGCTCCTGAGCGTGGCGGGGAGCGGGCCCGCACACCGCCGTTGGCGGGGCAGCGTGCGGACCCGGGGCGCGGGGGACAGAGAGCCGGTCTGTGGCGGGAGTTCACGGTGCTCACCGGCCGTACGAGTACGAGAAGGAGGCGGCGGGTGTGACGCCGGCGGGGACACGGGGCTGCGGCACCGGGGGGTGGCTGAACAGCGCGGAGGGGGCGGGGCTGCGGCGCAGGGCGGCAGCGGTCCGGACAGACTGCGCGGGGGCGCCGATGGTGCGCTCGGCGGCCGGCACCGCGCGGGCAGCAGCGCCGCTGTGCCGGTGCTCCCACTGCTGGAGGGCGGTGTAGACGGGCCCGAGCGCCCGTCCGGCGTCGGTGAGGAGGTAGGGGGCGCCGTGCCGGTTGTCGGCGCGCGCAACCAGGCCGTCCGCCTGCATGCGGTTCAGCCGGGCCGCCGCGAACTGCGGCGGGGAGTAGAGCAGTTCGGCCAGGTGGGTCAGGCGCAGGCTTCCGCGCTCCGAGAGCAGGCGGACGGTTTCAGTGGTGTCCGTCAGTTGCAGGCGGTGCATGGCGGTCTCGACCCGGTCGTACCGTCCCTGCGGGGTGCGGTCGATGTGGTCGGAGGACCACTGGGTGAGAGCGCGGTAGACGGGGCCGAGCGTGCGGGCCGCGGACGAGAGCCGGTAGGGGGCCCAGCGGTCGAACTCGCCGTCGCGGGCCACCAGGCCGTCGGTGGACGTCGTGGCCAGGCGCTTGCTGACGTACGACTGCGACAGTGCCGGGAAGTGCTGGGCTACGTCCGAAACGCGCATCTCCGGGCCGTACTTGGCGACCGTGTGCACGATGTGGGTGGTCCACTTCGGGGCGAGACGGCGAAGGGCGGCCTCGGTGCGCTGCGCGTCGGTGGTGCTCATCGGGGTGGACGGCTGGATGGACATGGCCGGGAGTTCCTTGTTCAACGGGTGCGGGAGGAGGAGAGGGAGGGCCGGGCCGATGGTGACGGGGGCACCGCCTGGGCGGGGCCGGTCGCGGGCGTGACGACTGGGCGTGCGGGGGTGCGGGCCAGTGCTGCGGCGACGCGCTGGTCGGCGGTGCGCGAGGCATCCAGGAGGGCCTGTCCGGCGGGCGTCAGCGAGAGCAGATGGCCGGGCCGGTAGGACGAGGTGCTGGTATCGGCGGCCACGAGGTCCTCGGCCATCAGCGCCTCGACGGTGTGCGCCCAGACCGACGGCGCCACGTCACTGCCATCGGAGGTGAACGTGTAGCCGTAGACAGCGCTCTTGCACAGCCGCAGACGACCACGGTCGATCGCCGCCAGCGCCTCGAACTCCCGGGTCCGGGGGTCGTACCTCGACGGCGTACCAGGAAGGTCGCGCTCGGCGGCCGGCGCCGGGGAGGCGGTGACCGCCGCGCGCTTGACGGCAAGAGGACTCCCCGGATCCGCCAGGCCCTCCTCGGTACACCGCTCGTACGCGCTGACCACATCCGAGAGCTGCTCGGACGCCGCGCCCCGCCGAGTGGCGAGCAGCTCGACCTGAAGGCCGGCGGACTGCATGACTCCGTTGACCCCGCGCATCGAGGCGTGATCGCCCCGGGCGATCGGCGCCAGACGCTCGGTCACCTGCTGGGCCTTGGCGGTGAGGTCCTGGTGGAGCCGGTCGACGTCGCGGGCGCAGGACGCCACCATGAACGCGAGGCGGGTGAGAGGGCTTTCGCCGGGGTGGCGCGCATACAGCTCCCAGGGGTTCTCGACACCGAGCCGGTCGAAGACCAGGTGCGCGCCGGGGTTCTTCAGCGGGTCGTGGGGGTTCATCCGGCCGTCTCCATCCGGGCGAGGAGGGAGCGGACCAGGGTGGGCAGGCTGTCGGGGCCTTCGCCGCCGAGGCGAACAAAGCTGACCTCCTCGTCCAGGAGGCGGCGGGCATCCTCGGCCAGGGCGATGATGATCTCCGTGCACGCGTCCGTGAACTCGGTGGCGGCGAGCAGGGCCTGTCCCAGGATCTGCAGGTAGCGGCCGGGCGGGAGGGCGGCCTCTGTAGCGAGGGCGGTGATGGCCTCCTGGTCCTGCGGGGCGTAGGCCGACAGGTCGAAGTCCGGGACCTCGGCCGGTGCCGTGGTCGCGTCGTCGGACTGCAGGCCGGCCTCGACGGTCAAGCGGTCCACGGCCTGAGTGAGGTCGGCGAGCGATTCGCTCAGCCAGCCCAGGGCGGAGGCGTAGGAGGCGAGGGCGAACAGGGCGGCGGGGGTGGTCGGCAGCCGCTCCTCCAGCAGCTCCTCCAGCCGGAAAGCGAGTGCCGTGATCACCTTCGGCCCGGCGGTGAGCGGCCCGAGGACGGGGTGGAGGTGAGAGCGCGAGCGCGGCGTGACGTGCTCGGCGGTGACGATGCCGGTGACGGCTTCGGCGGCCTCGGCGAGCCATGCGGCGAGGTCGGTGTGCGTGGGGGTGGGAGCGGTCATCATCGGGCCTTTCGGGGGGCAGCGCCGGGGGCGAAGCCGGGGGATGCGGTGGTGTAGGTGGGTGCGCCAGCAGTTCCCGGTACGGGGCGAACGGATCGGGCGCGGGCCGCGCGGACGCGGGCTTCCTGCTGCTGCCGGATCTGGGCCTCCCGGGCCGGATCCAGGCCGGGCGGGAGGTTGAGGCCGGTGCGGCCCAGGCGGTTCTGGGCGGAGCGGTAGACCGCGTAGTCGAGCCGGGGCCCGGCGGCGACGAGGTGCACCTCGCGCCGGTGCTGGGACTCGGGCGCGGCGTCGCGAAACTGGACGATCAGGCGGTGGCTGGCCCACTGGTCGCCGACGCCGAGGTAGATCTTGTGGCACCCCTTCAGCCGGCCTTCCAGACGGGTGGCGACGCGTTCGCCGCGGACGAGGTCCTGCAGGTGCAGCAGGGCCTGGTCGCGGATGGGCTCGGGGAGTTGGCGCAGGTCGGCGAGGGCGTCGGGGTGGGCGGAGAAGGCGAACTTGGCGCGGCTCACAGCGACCGCCCCCGATCGGGCTGGGTGACGGCGGCGGCTGCGGGCGCGGCGGCCAGGACGCCAGCGGCGGTGACGGCCGGGGCCGTGGTGCTGCGGGCGAGCGCGGCGCTGGTGCGCAGGGCCTCGGCGTCGCGGCGGTACTCGGGCGGCTCGGGCAGCGGGGTCGAGCGGTTCTCCAGCCAGTCGTCGGCGGCGGCGTGGTCGGCGAAGGCCCCCTCGCGCACCGTGTAGGTGAACTGGTCGGGCTGAAGCGTCTCCAGGAACACGCGGACGGGCAGCTCGCTGGCCTCGCGGTCGACGGCGACGCTCCAGCCCTCGGTGTCGGAGTCGTCGATCACTTGGTAGTCGGCGACCTTGAGACTGTCGCCTGCGCGCCGGATGCGGTCCTCGACCCGGACGGACAGCTCGTCGGCGGGGCGGGGGACGTCGAAGACCGGTGCGACCTTGTCCGGCGGGCAGCCGCGGTTGACCAGCCAGTTCTGCGCGAACGCGAAGGTGGCGTGCCCTTCCCGGTGCATGCTGAACATGCCTCGGCTGGTGTCGCGGTCGACGTCGAAGGAGACGATGTTGGCCTTGTTGGGGTAGTCCCAGGTCGCTGTCTTGTCGAAGGCGATGATGAAGCTGCGCTCGCCCACGTCGTGGTGGGAGATGAGCTGGAAGTCCTTCTCCCAGGGGTAGTTGTACGCATGGCCGGGGGACTCGTCGGCGGGCTTGAGGCCGTCGAGGCGGAAGTCGAGGGTGGTCATGCGGCGAGTCCCAGCTGGTCGGGGGTGGTCAGGACGCGGTGGGCCAGCCGGGAGGGGCTGGTGGTGCAGGCGGCGAACGGGCCGTCCGGAGCGCGGAGCTGGAGCAGGGCGTGGTCCAGGTGGTCGCGGTGCCACGTCGAGGGCCCGCTCTGGCCGGCCTCGGCGGCGGTCAGCTGCTGCCACGCGAGCCAGAGCGCGTGGAGGCGGGCGACGGCCTCCGGGTGCTCGTGCCACTGCGCGCACCACGGCCGGGTGGAGCCGATCTCCCTGCCGTAGACGGGCAGCAGGATGTGCGTGACCCAGAAGGAAAGCTCGGCCAGTTCGGCGGCGTACTGGGCACCGCCCATCGCGAGGATGAACAGCGAAGGGGCACCGCCGGCTTCGCCCTCGGGCGCGGTGTCCGGCGTGGCCGAGCCGGACACAGTCTCGTCGTCGGCTTCGGAGCCGAGGCGGTCGAGGATCACGCCGTGCTGGCGGACCTCGGCCATGGTGCGGTTCAGCGCGCTGACGAGGTCGTCGAGGTCCTCGTCGGGGATACGGATCGGCTCGGGCTCGGGGGTGCCCGGCATCGGGTCGGACTCGGACATGGCACATCCAGGGGATTCGGACGGACAGGGAGGGCGGGGTCGGCTGGTCTTCTTCGGGTCACGGCAGGGCTCCGGTGCAGCGGTTGGTGAGGAGATGGTCCGCAGGATCGGCGGTTTGGTCCGGCCGCCGATCCTTGCTAGGCGCAGGCCAGTTGGGCGGAGCGGTCCTGGACGAGACGCAGGCCGAGGGCGGCGGCGCTGGTGAGGGTGTCGGTCAGCGGGTGGCCGGAGGCGGCGAGCTTGGCGGGGTGGTGCAGCCCGCCGGTGTGCAGCACCGCGAACGCGCCGTTGGCGTGGGCGGCATCCGCGTCGTCGACGGCGTCGCCGACCAGCAGCACCTGGTGCGCCTGCCCGGTGAGGCCGAGGGCTTCGAGGTGAGCGGCGAGCGGGGCGGCCTTGGTGCCGCCGGAGGGCCCGGTGCGGCCCTCGACCCGGGTGAAGAAGTGGCCGATGCCAGCCTCCTCGACCTCGCGCACGAGGGTGTCGTGCGGGCACAGCGACAGCAGCGACTGGGTGTGGCCGGCCTCGCGCAGCGCGGCCATCAACTCGATCGCGCCCTCGCGCACCCGCACCGGCTGGGCCCGCAGGTGGTCCAGGAAGGCGTTGTCGCTGGAGAGCCACTCCTCCTCGGTGATGGTGCGGCCGAGCAGGCGGGCGTAGAAGTCGGGGATCGGCACGGTGTGCTTGGCCCGGTAGGTCTCCTGGTCGACCGCCTCGCCGCCGAGGGCGGGCAGCGTCGCGTTCAGCGCGGCGACGTGGTCGTCGAGGTCGTCCTTGACCGTCCCGTTCCAGTCCCATACAACGTGCATGCGGGTGAGGGGAGTTGCGGCGGCAAAGAGAGTGGTGTTCACGGCAGTGTCCTTCGGGGTGGTCAGGAGGAGAGGCGGTCGTTGAAGCGGTGGAGCAGCCACAGTGCGAAGGCGGCCCCGGCGAGCGGGACGGCGGCGACGAGCAGTGGGGCGGCGACGAGCAGTGGGGCGGAGGCGAGGGAGGCCAGGGCGGTGCCGGCGGCCTGGCCGACGCCGATGCAGGCGATCAGCCAGGCGAACGCCTCGGTCGATTCGCCTTCGGGGGCGAGGCGGTCGACGGTGAGGAACGCGGCGGTCAGCAGCGGTGCGAGAAAGGTGCCGGGCAGCACGGCGCCCAGGACGGCGGCGGCGGGCGCGGGGTCGGGCAGCAGCGGCAGCCATCCTGCCGCGAAGCCGACCGAGGCGGTGACCAGGTGCTTGGCGGGGGCACCGGGCCAGGCGTGGCGGCCGTAGGCGAGGCCGCCGAGCATGCTGCCGATGGACAGCGCGGCCGGCATCACCCCGGCCAGCCACCCGGCGTGGTGGCGCTCGGCGACGGACAGCGCCAGGACGTTGACGGCGCCGAGCGCGACACCGGTGCCGATCAGCGCGGCGAACAGCACCCGAAGCCCCGGAACACGCAACGGACCCGTCCAGTGCACCGCCTCGGTGAACTCGGATGGCTTCCAGGCGCGGGAGGGCTGGGAGGTGACGACCAGGCCGGTGCCGAGTAGGCCGAGCGCCGCGGTCGCCACCAGCGCGGTGGCCGCACCGGCACCGGCCGCGAAGCCCGTGGCCAAGAGTGGACCGGCGACGAACACCAGGCCCTGGGTGCTGCTGTCCAGCGAGAGCGCGCTGCGCTGGCGCCCAGCGTCCGGCAGCAGTACCGGCCACAGAGCCCGAAGGCCGGCCTCCAGCGGCGGCGTTGCCAGCCCCGCCACCAGCACGGTGAGCGCGGCGAGCACCGGGTGGCGCGCCCGGCCGGTGCACGGCAGCAGAAGGAACGCCGCACTGGCGGCGGCCGTGGCGGCGACGAGGACCCGGGTCTGGCCGTGGCGGTCGACCAGGCGTCCGAGCAGCGGCTGCCCGAGCGCGCAGGCGAGGCCGTACAGGGCGCCGAGGGCTCCGGCCACGGCGAGCGGGCCGTGCTCGGCACGCACCAGCAGCAGGATCGCGATCGGCGCCATGCCGGTGGGAAGGCGGCCGATCAGGGTGCCGCCCAGCAGGCGGGCGACGTACGGCGTACCCAGGACAGCGCGGTATCCGCTGTCCTGGGCCTGGCCGCAGGCGGTGGTGGTGCTCAAGGAGAAGGTCCTTCGGTCGTACGGCCGGCGGCGCGCGGGCGCGCCGGACCGGGGCATGCGCAGGCATGACAGCCCCCTCGGGTCGGTGCGGCTGCGGGGAGAAGAGTCCGCGGATTCCGGGATTTGGTGCGGCCGGGAAAAGGAGGTAGAAGCCCCTCACGCGGCATGGCAGCGGGCACAGCGCGGGAACGGAGGGGCCAGCAACTCCAATGCCCTCTTGGCCTGTTGGGGGACGACGCCGTTGCCGAGCGCGGTGAGCTGGGCTGGGCGGCCGAGACCTGGGGTGGCGGTCACCCAGCCCGCCTCAAGCCCTTGCATCCACTCGACGAACTCCGCCCGGAGCTTGCCGCCCGCATCGGTGGCCGCCGGCGCCGGGCGGGTGAGCGTCTCCCATCGGGCGACGGCTGCGGCGTACGGTCCCCACCGTCCGGGGTCGAGCCGTCCTGCGGCCACAGCGGCAGTACCCCTGCTGTCGAGACCGGCGAGGCCCGGCGCCGGGAGCGTGAGGCCGGGTTGCGGGGTGAGGAGGGCCGAAGCGAAGCTGCTGCCGAGGGCAGGGTCAGGTCCCCGCCGCCGTGCCGCTGGTTCGGCGAGCCCTTGATCCCGTCCGACGCCTTGGGAGTGGGCAGCAGCCACTCCACCTCGTCCGCCAGGTTCGGGCCGTGGCCGCCGCGCTTCCTCTTCTCCGGGTGCTGCGAGCCGCCGTTGGAGCCGATGTTGCTCGTCGGGGTCTTGAGCAGCGCCGTGGCCGGCGGGCCAGGCGGTGAGGAAGACCCTGGCTCGGTGGTGGGGTGCACCGACGTCGGAGGCGCGAAGAACGAGCCACTTCGCGTCGTACCGAAGCTCGGCCAGGGTGCCGAGTACGGCGCCAAGTGCCCGCAGATCAGGCTGGGTTGGGTCGTCTCCCAGACACCACGGGCAGCGCTCCACGTCGCCACCGGAGGCGGCGACAGCGGGGGAGGTGAGCAGTCCTCGTACATTCTCGACCACCAGGAGGTGCGGGCGCAGGGCCTCGACAGCGCGAGCCACGTGCAGCCAAAGACCGGATCGGGTTTCGGAGTTGAGCCCGGCACGGCGGCCGGCGACCGAGACGTCTTTGACAGGGGAAGCCCGCCGTGAGGACGCACACCCCAGGGACGGTGGACCAGTTGATGCTGGTGATGTCGCCCAGGTTCGGCACGCCGGGCCAGTGACGGGCGAGGATCGCGGACGGGCCGGGCTCGGTCTCGGCGTGCCAGGCCAGACGGCCGCCGAGCGCGGCCTGGACGCCGAGGTCGAGGCCGCCATATCCGCTGCACAGCGACCCGATCAGCGGGCCGCCTGTGGTGTCCGGGACCATGTCCGTCACCGTCGGCCTCGGGGAGAGTGGGGAGTCGCGGTGGGTGTGGGCGTGGTCGGGGCGGCCGGCAGGACAGTGAGGGTGCTGCCGGACCGGGCCAGCGCGGCCCTTTCCCGCTGGGACGTCGGACCCAGCTCCTCCGTGACGGTCTCGGCGAAGAGTGCGGCCAGGTCCGGTGCCGGCATCGGGCGCCTGCCAGTCAGGTGGTGGGCGCTGTCGAACATCATGTCGACGGCACGGTCGATTCCCGCCCGCGCGTTGGCGAGGAGGCGGGAGACCTCGGTGGCGGCCTGCCGCTCGAAGGCGCTGGCGGTCTCCGGAGCCCGTACACGGGCGTCGGCGAGACGGCTCGCCACCTCCACTGCCCGCGTGAGATCCAGGCTGACCTGGGCCAGGGCTGTCCCTATGGAACTCCACTCCCGAGCCAGGACAGCAGAGCGGGGACTGGAACGGGGATCCTGCGAGTGGAAGCTCGCCTCACTGATGGCCGCGTGATGGTGGTACTCCACTCGCTCCACGGCCTCGGCGAGATCGCAGACGGTGACCTCGCGGCCGTTGCCGTAGGCGTTGGAGAAGGAGTACGGATGCCGTGCGCTGGCACGGACGAGCTCGGTCGCGGCCGACTCGAGCCGGACGGCGTAGTCGTGGGCGTCGTCGTCAAGCATGGTCAGGTCCTGGGGTGAAGGTCGAAGGGGCGGCGGAACGGTTCATCGGGCGCGGGCCGGAGCGCGCTGGGCTGCCAGCGCAACAGCGGTCGTGGTTGGCGCCGGAGATGCTGTCGAAGCGCCGGGGGAGCGGGCGAGGGCGGCCCGCTGGAGCTGGACTGTGGGCGGCGGGGAGACGGCCGAGGCGGCGGTCCGCAGGATCTGGGCGGCCTCGGCAAGGTCGTCGCATGCTGTCTCGACGGCGAGCTCGATCATCTGCCCGGCATCGGTGTGAGCGTCTTCGTAGCCGGGCTCACCACGCCTGTTGGCTGTTCGGGCGACGAAGGCGAGCTGCTGGGCCACGGTGCCGAGGGCAGAGGCGGCCTGGGCGACGCTGCCGATTGCGTTGGCGAACGCCTCGGCCGCGTGCGTGGTGTGCTCCTGCGGCGCGGAAGCGTCCGCACGGAACAGGTACTCGTCTCCCAGCTCGGCGATGAGGCCGCCGAGTTCGGTGGTCTGCCGGGCCACGCCGATGGGGTCGGGCAGGCGGAACGGGGCGCTGACCTGGGGCAGTTTTTCGCGTTGGGCGTCGATCGCGGTCGCGGTGGCGTGCAGCAGCAGTGCCTCCGATATCGGGCTGTTCACGGGGTGCTCCGGAGGTGGTGGGTGGGCGAGGTGCGGACAGGTGACGTGGTCGTGGCGCCGGTCCTGGACATGGCGGCAACGGGCGGGGTGGTCCTCGGAGCGAGGCGCTGCTGGGGACTTCGGGACAGCGCCGCGCGCACTCGGGCCGCAGGATCGGGGCGTTGTGCTGGGCTAGCGCTCTCGGCTGCCGGGGAAGGCTGCCCGTTGGCCGTACGCCAGCGGGCGTGCACCTCGTCGAGCGGGCCGAGGGCATGCAGGGCCTGCCCGATGAGACGGCCCGGTGCCATCGCCTCGGCCTCGGCCAACGCCTTGATGGCGGTGGCGGCCCCGGCAGCGGTGCGCGCGATGGAGGAGCGGATGACCTGGTCGCCCAGCCACTCGGCCGAACCCGCCCCCGGGCCACCGAAGAGACTGTCGAGCTGTTCGCGCGAGAGGGTGCCATCGGCCAGCAGGCCGCGCCGCTGGACCTCCCACAGGGCGGTCACCTCGTCGATCGGCTCGCCCCGGTGGTGGAGAGCGCCGAGGCAGCGGTAGACCTGGCCGTGGCCGGCGTCGGCGAAGTCGCCGGGCCGCAGCCAGTCGTACACCTCGGCCATCGCTGCGGGCTGGTGGACGAGGACGGCCAGGAGGAACTGCTCGTCCTCGGTCTCCTTGGGCCCGACCGGTGACGCCGCCGTGCTCGTGCCAGGACCGGGCGGCGGGACGGGACGGGGCTCGGTGCCCCAGCGGTGGGCGAGGTCGCCGAGCACGCCGGTGAGGGCATCGGCGTGGTGCAGGACGCCCTCGACCTGGTGCTGCTCGGCATCGATGCGGGCGACGTGCTCCAGACGGACGGCGTGCTCCAGCACCGTGCGATGGATGGACCCTTCGAGCACCATCCGGCCGTACACCGGGGCGTTCTGCGGGCGCGGGCACGCGGCGATCAGGGTGAACGGGTACGAGGCGTTCAACCCGCGCACCTGGCGGCTCGCCTCGGCGACCGTGTCGGTCACCCACGTGAGCGGCACTGTCCCGTCAGCCTCCCGCACCGGACGCTGATCGTTGCTCAGGGTCCGCATCGCGGCGAACAGGGCTCGGTGAGCCGGGCGGTAGAAGTCGGCGGGTGTCAGCCAGGCCAGCGTGTCGAGCTGGGCCGGGTCGAGGAGGACCGCGCCGAGAAGGGCTTGCTCGCCCTTGAGCAGTGCGTCCATCACCGCCGCTTCCCCTTCCGCTTCTTCCGGGTGGCGGCCTGCTTGTCCCGGAGCCGGTCGACCTCGCGGTCGGCGGCGGCCATCGCGGCGGCGAAGCGGTCCAGCTCACCGGTGAAGACGGGGTCGGTGGCCAGGATCGAGCCGGTGCCGGTGATCAGCCACCACTGGCCGCCCCGGCGGACAACCGGCGCCCCGGCGAGGGGGGCCGAACGGTGCTGGGCAGCAGGCGAGTTGGTGTCGGACATGAAAGGACCTTCCGGATTCGAGGCGGAGGCGAGTAAGCGGCTGGGGGCGGCGCCGGCCGGAGAAGGGGCGGGTTCCCGGTCAGCGCCGCCGGTGGGGCCGGGTCATGCCGAGAGCGTGAAGCCGTCGCGGTCGGCGGTGGCCTTGGCGATGGCGCGTTCGGTGATGGCCTTGGTGGCGCGGGCGGAGGCCGGGCCGATCTCCTTGGCGGAGCGCTCCTTGTACCAGGGCTTGAGGTCGAGCATCGCCACCCGCATACCGGTCGCGAAGAGCAGGATCTTGCCCTTGGGCAGCGCGCGGATCTCGTCGGGCGGCAGGATCCGCTCGGTGCGCATCGACACCGAAGTCGACTTGCCGCTGCCGGAGTCGGACACGGAGACGGTCTGCACCTCGTGCTCGCCGATCTGCCGGGAAAGCCGGTCCGCGAAGTCGGCGTCGTCGATGCCCGAGCCAATGATCTTGGTGGTGGCCGCGCTCCAGAGGGCGTCCATGCCGGCCTCGCCCCAGCAGCGCTGGCCCTGGCGGTAGGACTGCAGGATGGTGATCGGGATGACGCCCCGGCTGC
This sequence comes from Kitasatospora sp. NPDC097643, assembly GCF_040302625.1. Taxonomy (NCBI): domain Bacteria; kingdom Bacillati; phylum Actinomycetota; class Actinomycetes; order Kitasatosporales; family Streptomycetaceae; genus Kitasatospora; species Kitasatospora sp. NPDC097643. Next base: position 107,784 of record NZ_JBEOSA010000002.1, read on the forward strand.
CGAGGTGGGAGTAGAGGTCCGGCAGGTCGCTGATGCGGCACACGTTCGCGGCCTCGTCGAGGACACACAGCGCGGGCGGGTCGAGTCGGCCGCCGGAGCGTTCGGCGACGATGACGGCCGCGCGCATCACCGCATCGGCTGCAGCCGCGATGATCGCCGAGGCCGAGCCGCCGCCGTCCTTGCTCAGCAGGAACAGGGTGTCGCGGGAGGAGGCGAAGTCGAACGGCTTGAACTCCGCCAGGCCCGGTGTGGGGGTGACCCAGGCGGCGATCTCCGGGTCCAGCAGGCAGCTCGCGTACTGGCGCGCCGTCTCGTAGATGCCGTCCCGGGTCTCGGTGGCGCCGGTGACGGTGCCCTGGAGCTGGGCGGCGACCGCGTGGTGGCCGGCGTCGGTGAGCAGGTCGACGGGGGTGCGGTCGGAGGGGGAGGCGAGCCAGGCCAGCACGTCGGTGATCGGGCGGCGGTGGCTCGCGGCGGCGAGGAACAGCGACCCGAGGGTGTTGCTCGCCGCGGTCGACCAGAAGTCGGAGCCGCTGGACTCGTCGACGGAGGCGGTGACGAAGTGTCCGGCCAGGCGCTTGGCGCCGGCGAGGTCGCGGGCGTCGGCGAGGATGTCCCACCACATCTCGCGCGGGTGGTGCGCGATCTGCTGCGGGTCCATGGTCCAGACCGTGCCGACCTTCGCGCGGGCGTCGGCACAGGCGGTGAAGGCGTCGTTCGCCGCCTTGTTGCTGGTCAGCAGCACCGGGCCTGGGGCGGCGAGGATCGCGGGGATCGCGATGCCCGAGGTCTTGCCGGAGCGGGGCGCCATGATGGCGACCATCACGTCCTCCCAGCTCGCGCGGACCTCGGCCCTGCCGGGGGAGAGCGTGCCGACCAGGATCCCCCGGTCGGCGGGGGCGATCTCCTTGTGGTCCTTCAGGCTCGGGCGCAGGCTGCGGGCCTTCTGCGTGATCTCCCTGTCGAGGAGCGGGGCGATGTCCGCCTTGCGGGCCATGCCGCTCCTGCTACCAGAGCGGTGGCGCAGCCACAGCACCAGGACGGTGACGGTGATGGCGAGGGTGAGGGCGCCGGGGACGATGCGGGCGCCGACCAGGACGGAGGTCGGGGCGAGGTGGGGCCACAGCCGGTCGGGGTGAAGGAGGGCGTCGGCGACGTGGAACGGCGCCCAAGGTCCGGACCCGAAGCAGTAGTTGGTGAGGTTGCCGGTCAGCCAGGCGAGGGAGCCGAAGGCGATGGCGGCGCCGACGACGGCGAACAGGAGGTAGAGGAGCGCGTCCGTGCCGGTGGAGGTCGACGGTGCGCCGGTGCGCGGGGCGGGCAAGGGAGAGTCCAGGTGGGTGCGAGCGGGCGGTGGGCGGGGCGCGCTCGGCTCTCGAACGGATCGTCACGGGGCTGCTCTCCATCGGGGCGAGGTGGAAGGAACGTTTCAGCAGGTGCGGCTGCTCGGGCGCTCGGACGTCGGCGTCGGCGGGGCCGGCGGCTGCTGCACGGTGGCGGTCGCGCGCGTCGCGGGGGAGGTGGCGAGGGCTGCCGCGCGCCGCAGCTCGGCGGGGTCGTCCATGCCGTCGAGAGCGACGACCAACTCCGGCTCGATGGCGACTCGGTGCTGCTGGACGCCAAGCAGGTAAGCCGCGCCGGACGCGGCGGTCAGCTGGTCCGCGCGGGGCCGCTCCGGCGGGAGGCTGTAGGAGGCGGGGTTGCCGGGGTCGGGTGGGGCAGTGAAGCCGAACTGGCGCAGGGTGCGGTCGATGAGACCAGGGGCATCGGTACGGCAGTCAGCCCAGATCCGGTCGTCGCCGCCGCGGTAGATCTCGACGTCGGTGCCGTAGGTGTCGGCGAGGTTTCCCATGGTGGTCGGTCCTCTCGGTGCTGCTGTCAGCGGGTACGGCGCGGTTGCGCGGCCGGGGCCGTGGTCGGCGCGGCAGTGGGCTCGGGGACGGTGGACGGCTGGGGCACGCGCCGGGGAGAGCCGGCGACGGCTGCCTGACGGCGCTGGGCCTCCGATGTGGGCGGCGGCACGCTGCCCATGACGTCGTGCAGCAGTTCACGGGTCCGCAGCACCGGCATGGTCTCCGAGTGGCCTGAGCGGCTCGGCTCAGCGGGGCAGTCGGGGATCCTCGCGGTGGCGGTCTCCAGGTCCTCCCGGACGGTGAGGAGCGCCTGGTGCGCGGTGGCCAGCCGCGCCCACGTGTCGTGGGACAGGTTGTAGCCGGGAGAGTAGAAGTCCACCCTGGCGCGGGCCCAGTCGGCCCCGGCCGCGACCAGCTCGGTCAACTGCGTCAGCGGGCCGACCAGGGCACTGGTCGTCTCCTCGAAGATCGCCGCCACGTCACCGGGACTCGCGTCCTCCTCGAGCCGGACGACCATGCCCGGCAGCGAGCGGGGGTCGGCGGTGGGCGGCGGGATGTATCGGACCTGGAGTGGCTCGCCGGCTGCGAGGGTCTGCTGGTCGCGGTAGGCCAGGCGGATGTTGTGCTGCATGGCGGCGCCGACCGCTTCTCCGATCGACGAGTAGTGCTCGGGCACCAGGGCTCCCAGGAAGTAGTGACGTGCAGGAACGTTTCAGCGGGTGCGGCCGGCGGGTACTGCCGCTGCGGCCGGTACGGGCGTGCGCCAAGCGGCGGGCAGGTCCGGGGCGTTGGCGGCGGCCGGGGCGGTGGTGCTGCGGGCGAGAGCGGCGCGGGTGCGAAGGTCGTCGGCACGGTCCGCCGTGTGGGACATGGCGCGCTGCACCTCGTCGACGGCCCCGGCGAGTTCGGCCTGGGCGGTGACCAACTGGTCGGAGGCGAAGCCGAACCGGTCGGAGAGGGCGAACTGGTCGGGGTCGAGTTCGGTGATCTGCTCGGAGGCGATCTCCAGGGCCTCCTGGAGACGCACCAGCATCCCGTCGTCCGGGTCGAACAGCTCGTCGAGCGCCCCGGCGAGTTCGGTGAAGGTTGTGGCGCCGCGCAGTTCGTCGGTGAGATTCAGGATCTGCTGACCTGTGGTGTTGAGCGGCTCGGTCTTGAGCTCGGTGTCGAGCTTGGGGTCGAGGTCGACGGTGTAGCGGGCGGCGCGCAGCATCTCGGTGGCGTGGGTGGCGATGGAGGCCCGGTCGGCGGGGTCGGTGGTGGTGGGCAGCCGGTGGCGGCGGCCGTGCCAGTCGTCGATCTGCTTGAAGCCTGCGTGGCGGAGCAGGGTGGCCGACAGGTCGTCGCTGGCGCCGGTGGCGACGACGCTGCCGCTGGGCTCGGCGCTGATGGTGATGGAGGGCATCCGGTGGTCCTTGGCGGTGGTGACGGTACGGGTGAGGTGGCCGAGCTCGGCGGCGATGCGGGTGCACTCGGCCTGCACGTGGAAGGGGTCGCGGTAGGTGTTGTGGATGTATCCGTCCTCGCGCACGACGGTGGCGACGACGTGCACCGACCGGTCGCCGTTGCGGATTGCCGCCCACCGGCAGCCGTTCGGGTCGCCGGCGGGGGCGAGCCCGGTCGCGGTGACCAGACGCCGGGCGACGTCGGCCCACTGGGCGTCGCTCAGGTCCGGGTGGCGCGGGTCGGATCGCACCGAGCACATCCACACCGGGCGCGCGGGTACGCGGGAGCCGATCCGCAGGGCGGGGGCGTCCACCACGCCGCCGCCGAGGACCTCCAGCGGGTCACCGAACAGAGGCAGTTGCTTGTCGGCGCCCCGGTAGTCGGCGCCGATCAGCCGGGGACGCAGCCGGTCGCCCGGCTCGTCCAGGCCGTACAGGGCGGGTATCAGCGCGGCCGTGGTGGTGGCGCGCTGGAGGTGGGCGATCACGGCGTCCCCTTCTCGGACGGGCGGTGCCCGGCGAGCGGGCTGACGGGGACAGAGTCCGCAGAATCAGGGGTTTGGCCCGGCCGGAGATCGGTGGTAGAAGCCGCGCTCGGGCCGGGCCGTCCATCACGCCTAGCGGAGTCGCTTCGGCGAGTTGAGCTCGTGGTCCGCAGCGAAGCGCTCGCAGGCGTACTGGGCGAATTGGTGGTCGTTGTGCAGCCGGGCCCAGCTGCCGTCCTGGCGGATGACGGTGGCGACGATGTCGAGCCTGTCGGCGGTGGAGCGCACAGCCAGCCAGCGGCAGGAGTTGGGATCGTTCTGCGGCTGGATGCCGGTGGCATTGAGCACCTGCTGCAGCAGGTGCCACCAGTGATCGTCGCTGAGGCCGGACTGGGTGGTGTTGCGTATCGAGCAGTGCCAGGTCAGGCGCGGGGAGGGGGTGTGGCCGGTGCGGGGCTTGCGAAGCGCCCGCGGTTCGTCCAGCAGCGCCGCCAGGTCCCGCAGGTCGTAGAACTCCTGATCGGGCGGACCGGGCGACCACGTAGCGAACAGGCCCGGCTCGAAGTCGGGGTCGTCGTTGAGCGCGTCCAACGTGTTCAGCAGGTCGAGGGTGCTCTCGGTGCGCCGGACGGTGCACTGCAGCGGGTAGGTAGCCATGGTGCTGTGTTCCGAATCGTGGTGCGGTGCGGGGAGTTGGGGCCGGTGTCCTGCGCCGGGCAGGGCACCGGTAGGTCACATGAAGGGGTTCTCGGTCGGCCGGTCGGCGTCCACGGCGGACTCCAGCAGTTCTTCCAGGTCGCCCGGTTCCGAGGTGCGCTGGTCGATCCACCAGCCCGCGCGGGTGATCGTCCGCGCCTGGTCCTCGATCCGTTCCCACTCGGACTCCGGCATGCCGCCGTCCAGGACGAGAGCGGTGTAGGCGGCGGCGAGGACCTGGTGGCGGCAGCGCACGCCCCAGGCGATGCCCTTCTCGGTGCCCTCCAGCGGCGGCATCCGGTACTGCGCGGACCAGGCTTCCGACTCGGCCTGTTCGGCGGCGCGCTTGGCCTGAAGCCAGGCGGCCTTCTCGGCCTCGTCGCCGGCCTTCGCGGCGCGCCAGCAGTCGGTGCAGTCCTGCTTGGCGAGCCAGTCGGCGAAGCCGGCGCGGCGGTCGGCCGGCCGGTCGCTGAGGTCCCGCTCGCTGTCGTGCCCGCAGGCGTGGGTGATTTGCCAGACCTTCTTCACGGCCATTGCTCTGCTCCTTGGTAGGGGTGGGGATGGGGTGGTCAGCGGGCACGGGCGAACGCGATGCGCGGGTCGACGGCCGCCGGAGGCGGACTCACGGCGACGGCGGTCGACACGGCGGCGGGTGCCTTGAGCACGGCCTCGTTGACGCGGAACTTGTGCGTGGTGAAAGCCTGCTGGGCCGGTGCGCGGCGGGCGGTCAGGTCATCGGCGAGATGCGGCTGGACTGCGACCTGCAAGTCGCCCGCACGGTGCATGGCGGCAGTGGCGGCGGCCATGCGCTCCAGCGACTCGCCCCGCTCGACGGTGAGCGGCAGGGTGTAGACGTCGAGGACGTGGTTGAACCGCCAGCCGTGGTCTTCGAGGATCTGACCGCCGCGCTCGACCGCGTTGATCGTGTCGGCAGTGGCAGCGACGACACCGAGCTGGGGGTGCTCGGCGAAGGCGACGTCCGGAGCGGTGTCCGGGGCCGGTTCGGTGGCGGGCAGCCGGGAGCGGGCCTGTTCCCGGGTTCCGGTGTTCTCGTTGGGGGTGAGCGCCATGTCGGTGTCGACCCGGTAGCCGGCGCCGGTGAGGAGCTTGGCGGCCCAGGCGGCGCGGTCGGGGGCTTCTCGGTGCTGGTCGGTGAGCGCGTACAGGCTTGGGTTGTCGGGCAGTTGCTGGAAGTCGAGGCGTTCGAGGAACCACTGGGCGGCGGCGTTCTGGGTGGGGAGGGAGGCGACGATCCCGTGGTTCGGGTGGTGCCCGATGGCGACGTCGGGCAGCTGGGTGGGTGCGGCGGTAGGCACGGTGGGGCTCCGCGTTGCTGGTTCGGACGGTGGACCGGTGGGTGAGGCGCGGTCTGCATCGGCGGGGCACAGCGGTCTTCCTTCCTGGACAGGGGTCAGCGGCGCGGGCCGGCAGCGCGTACGGCGCCGACCGGGGAGGCGAGGACGGCTTCGGCCGGGTGGCCGGTGAGGGTGCGGGTGGAGGTGGGGGAGGTGGCGAGCGCGGCGAGCACCCGGGCATTGGGGCCACCGGCCGCGACCAGGGCTGCGGACCGGGGCCGATTGGGGTGGGCGGCGTGTCGGTCGGCGAGGTCGCCGCGCATCGCCCGGATCTCCCGCACGTAGCCGTCCGCCATGTCCGCGATGTAGCGCAGGCGCGCCGCGTAGTGCGGATCGGCGGCGCCGCCCAGCCCCTCCCACCAGGAGGCCGTCTCCTGCAGGACCGCGACGGTCTGGTCGAGGACACCGTCACCGGGTGCGGTCAGCTCGCTCAGCGCGTCGACTGCCTCCCGGGTGTGGCCGGCCTCCGCGATGGTCTCGCTGACCTGAGCCAGCGACCGGGCCGGGGGCAGCGCCGGCGGAAGGCTGTGGTCGATCAGGTCCGCCGGGCACGTGAAGCGGTAGCCGGCGGAGCGCAGGTAGTCGACGGCCCGTGTGACGGCGACCCGGCGCTCGCCGGGGTCGACCATGGCGGCGGGAAGCCGGTGGTGGGTCTCGTGGATGCGGACGACGGGGATGAACCCGGCGCGGTGCAGTGCGGACTCGGCGCCTTCGCGTACGGCCCGGACCTGCTCGCGGGACGGAACGCCGAGGTCGTCGAGGTGCTCGTCGACGGCGGCGAGCAGCTTGGACACGTCTCCCGCGTTGCGGGCGTCGGGCCCGTTCAGCCTGCTGTCGTAGACGACTTCGAACAGCTCAGGGTCGTCGGGGCTGGAGTGATGAGTCACCAGCCAGTCTGGTGCGGTGTCGTCCGTATGGCCGGACTGCTCCGGCGAGATCACGAGGCGGCTGCCGTCAGGCAGACCCGCGTCGACGATGTAGTCGTCCGCCCCGAAGTCGACTCCGGTCTCAAGGCCCCGCTGAGCGAGGGGGCGGGTGACAGGGAGATAGCGCCGGGCCGGACCGGTGGCGTTGCGGTCGGTCAGGGTGTCCGGGCCGTAGACGTGAGCGGTGACACCGAAAGCGTTCTCGGTGAACAGGACGGTCAGATCAGAGGGTTGCATGGGTGTTCCTGGGGGCGAGCACTCGGGGCGCTTTGGGTGGGGCGCTGATGATGCCGGGGACAACGGACTTGGTCCGGCTGCGAAGCGGTGGTAGGCGGTTACCGCGTGCGGCGGGGTGTGCCGAGAACCGGCGGGAGGGGCGGTGCAGGCGTCACCGAGGAGTCGCCTCGGGGATGGCCGGTGCGGGCGAGCGCGGCCTTGACCTGCTGCTCGCGGTCCTGCACTGGCTGGGCGATCTTTGGTGCGACGTGCGCGGCGAGCGCGGGAAGCGGGCCGTCCCTGAGCGGTGCGGCGGCCTGCCACGCCTCCTGGTTGCGCAGGTCCACGGCGCGGTCCCGGGCTTGCTGGGCCGTGGGGTGCCCGGGGAGGACGCAGTCCATGGCGTCCTGCCAGCCCTCCCGGATCTCCCGGAGCCGTCCGAGCGTCCTCTCGGATTCGCCGAGCCGTCGCAGGGCGGGGCCGGTGACGGGGTCGAGGTGGTCCTCGACGCGGGCGGTGGCCCGGATGCCGGCCACGAGGTGCGGACCCTGGTCGGTGAGCGTGGTGATGTAGCGCCAGGCCGCACGGTTGCGGCCGGCCTCGGATTCGAAGCCGCCGGCCTCCCCACGACGGCTCCAAGGCAAGCCGGTTCCGGGGATGTAGACGGTGCTCAGTCGCTGCAGGCCCTCGGCGGCGAAGGCGAAGGAGTTCGTCCGCGCCTGCCAGGCGGCCTGCCGGTAGCCGGGCGCGAGGCGGTCCCGGACATCGGCCGCCACCGTGGCTGGCGTCGCGTCGGCGGGGAACACGATGCGGGCCGGGGGCTTCATGCCGCCGAGGAGGCTGTCGGGATCGTCGTCGGGCAGGGCGGCGCGGACCACCAGCTCGTGGCCGGGGCGCGGCCGTACGGCGAGGAACCGCTCACCGCCGGGGCCCGCGAGGAGCAGGGCGGTGTGCGGGGCCGAGACGCTGTCCCAGGGCGCTGGACCTCCACCCCAGAGCCGTTCGCGCAGTTCGACGAGATCCCGGCCGGGGTTGAGGGGACAGGGCTGGACGGACCACCCGGGCAGGTGCTCGGCCAGCTCGGCGGCCAGCGGCGGAACGGGCACGGGGCGGCGGGGCCGGTCGGGCAGTGCCCGGCCGTCCTCGTCGAAGTACACCTGTACGTACGTCTCCTCGCCGAGTTCGCTGTCGATGCGGGCATCGCAGGGCTTGAACACGGCGGATGAGGACACCCACTGGGCGCCGTCGCGCTGGGTGGAGGTCAGTACGGGGTGCCAGTTGGTGTGAAGGGCGGGGCGCTGGTCGGGGCGGGCGGCGACCAGCTGCTCGAACTCCGTGAAGTCGGCCGCCGTGAGATGGGCGTGGTCGAGGTAGGACACAACGTCGTTGGTAGACAATCGGGTTCAGGATTCCTGAAGTCGGGCCGGTCAAGCGGCCATGCGGAAGTCGGTGTCGTACAGCTGCTTCTCCCTGGAGTGGAGGAGGTGCTGCACGATGAAGCTCAGGCTGGCGACCTTCCACAGGCCCCGGCCGCGGGTGAGGGCGGCGATGGCCTGGGCTTCGACGCCGGTCAGACCGAGCAGGGCCATGGCGGCGGGGATCTGGTCCGGTTCCTGCCGGTAGATGATCCGGGTGCTGCAGTCGGCCAGGAGTCCCTCGGCGAGCACGCGACCACGCGAACCGGCGTCGCCTGCGGACAGCAGATCCGAAAGGCGGTGCAAGATCAGGAGGTTGGCGATGCCGAGACCCCGCGACAACTTCCACTGCTGCTGCATCCGCTCCAGCAGGCCGACGTGCCGCATGATCCGCCACGCCTCGTCGTAGATCACCCACCGGCGACCGCCGGCGGGGTCCGCGAGGGCGGACTCCATCCACGCACTCGCACAGGTCATGGCCAGCACCAGGGCCGTGTCGTCGCCGCTGCTGCCGAGCCGGGAGAGGTCGATCGAGAGCATCGGCGCGTCCGGGTCGAACATCACGGTGGACGGCGCGTCGAACATGCCGGACAGGTCGCCGTGGACAAGGCGGCGAAGAGCGTGGGCGAGGTCATCGGTGGCGTGGCCGAGGCTGCCGGCCTGGTCACCGAGGGCGGCATCCAGGCGCTCAGGTCGGCCGAGAGCCTGGGCGATGTCACCGAGCAGCGGCACCGTGCCCGTCGCCTCGGCGTCGGCGACGGCCAGGTCGAGCGCGACGTCCAGGCCCGTGTGCTCCATCGGCAGCAGATCGCGCTTGAGCACGGTGGCCGCAAGGCTGGCCAACAGCAGGAGGCGCCGCTTGCGGACCTCGGCGGTCCAGTCCTCCTCGCTCACCCCGTCCGGACGCTGCGGTGCGTCCAACGGATTCAGCTTGCCGGGCAGGCCGGGGCCGAGCGCGATCGTCTGGCCGCCGAGGGCCTCGGCCAGGCCCGACCACTCACCCTTCGGGTCGGACGGGATGTAGATCTTGTAGCCGTGGGCGATGGCGCGGGTCGCGATGGACTTGGCGAGCGCGCTCTTGCCCATGCCGATGATGCCGCACAGGATCCCGTTCGGGTTCGTGAAGCCCTCTATTCGGCCGGAGTTGTAGAGGGCGAAGGGGTCGTAGCAGAACGAGCCTTCGGCGTGGAGGTCGCGACCGATGAAGATCCCCTCGGCGCCGAGGCCGGCCTCCGCGAGGAAGGGGTAGGCCCCGCCGGCGACAGCGGTGGTCATGCGGTGCTTGGGCAGGCGGAGCTTGCCGCCGCGCGCGGAAGCAGGCCCCGGGCGGCCGGAGACCGGGTAGACGGGCCGCAGCTCGGGGTCGGCGGCCTCGCGCTCGCGTCGCACGGTCGGCAGGGTGGCGAGGCGGGCCTTGGTGCGGGCCTCGGCGAACCCGGCACGGGCGGAGCGCCGGTCGGCTCGGCTGGTCTTGCGCGGGACGAACAAGTGGGAGGCGGTGGCGCGGTTCCTGGGCATGATCACGGATTCCGGGGGGTGAGAGTCAGCGGCGGACGAGGCCGGTGAACGGGGCGTGCAGGTCGGCGGGGGTGGTGCGGCGGCGGACCAGCTGGGCGGTTTCCTGGTGGCGGCGGCAGATGGTCAGCTCCGGCGCGCCCTCGGGAAGGCGGGCGCGGCATGCGTCGGGGCCGGGGACCTCACCGCTGCCGGGCCGGGGTGAGGCGTGGTAGGCGGCGTGGAGGTGGTCGGCGGCCTGCCACAGGCGGGTGCGGGCGGCCTTGAGGTGGTCGCCCTCGGCCGGCAGTAGGGGGGAGGTGCGCTGGGTGTGGGCGTCGAGGAGGCCGTGCAGGGAGACCAAGTGCTCGTGCAGGCAGTCGAGTTCGGCGCGGGAGGCGACCAGCGGGCCGGTCGGGACGTTGAGCGCGCGATGGAAGTCGATCGCGGCGGTCGCGTACGGGACGAAGTCCTGCGCGGTGGCGGGGGTGGCCGGCATCAGGGTGCTCTTTCAGAGGGAGGGCGGGCCGGCATCAGGCGGCGAGGGCGAACGGCAGCGCGGAGGCGGTGAACGCCTCGGCCTGCTGCCACGTGAGCGGGCGCAGGTCGAGCTGGGCGCCCACGGCCGCGGTCTCCACCACGGCGCAGGCGGAGCGCAGTTCGTCCTCCGTGTCGGCGGAGACGGTCAGCAGCCCGGTGAGGGCGACGTCGGCATGGCCGGCGATCAGCTGCCGCTCGCGATCCTGGATGTCCTGGTACTCCACCGAGTCGGCCTCGCTGGCCACCTGGCCCTTGCGGGCACGCTCGGCCGAGTCCGCGATCACCGACGCCTTCTTGCGGCGGACATCGCGCATCGCCGAGTCCAGGTCCTTCGGCTCGTAGGACAGCGAGACCGTGCGGCGCACACCCGAGGCGAACATCAGCTGGTGCAGGAAACCGGGGTTGACCTGCGTACGGGGCCAGTTCTCCACCCAGTAGGTGGTGTGGTGGGCGGAGTCGGTCGAGATGTGGTCGGCCTTCTCCACCACGACCACCGGACCGGCGGCGGCCGGGTCGGCGGCCGGGCGCCCGTCCTCGGACCAGCGGTCCAGCGCCGCACGGGACTTCGGGTCATAGGCGGTACGGGCGACGGCGGCGATCTCGTTGGCGTTGAGCCAGCCGGTCGGGTTGAGGCCGGCGGTGCGGGCGGACTGCTCGAACGCGGAGGTGAGCTGGGCCAGGACCGCGAAGCCGCCGGTCAGGCCGCCTCCGGCCTGGTTGATCAGCCGCCGGGCGGCCTTGAAGTCCATGGCGACGGCGACGTATGCCTCGTGCGGGGCGGCGGCCGGACCGGCGCCCCGGATCAACTCCCCGTACAGCTCGCCGGCGAGCGGCGCGTCGGGGTGGCCGTGCTCCTCCCAGTAACGGCGAAGCGCGTCGCCGGTGTCCGGGACGGTCCGCTCCACCACCTGGATCCGGGCGACATGGCCGGTGCGGGCCAGCGCCGCGAGAGCACGCCCCCAGCCGTTGACGTTGGCGCTCTGGGTACCGGGGTCGAGGAGGGCGTAGGCGCGGGAGGAGACCTTGACGATCGCGGTGAGGGTGCCGGCGTGCGCGTCGTGGACGGCGCCGTAGCGGCGGTCCGGGGCGGTGACCACGCGCAGGCTGGCCGCGCTGCCGGGCAGGTGGAGCAGACCCTCGCGCACCGGGCGGGAGGAGGGGCGGACGAGCCAGACCAGCTGTCCGCGCAGGCGCCGCAGGCCGTAGCGGGCGGCGATCGGTGCCCAGTCGGCGAGGGTGCGGCCCCGGTAGCGGATGAACACCAGGGCGGCGACAGCGGCCCACAGGGGGATGAGCTGCAGGGCGCCAGTGACGCCCCGGGTGGTGAGGACAGGGAGCAGCATCAGGCCGGTGGCAGCGCAGGCGATCAGCTGCGGCGCGCTCAGGCCGAGCAGGATGCCTCGGCGGCTGCGGTGGGGGAACTTGACGGACGCAGGGGTGGCGTCGGGCGTCGAGGAGGGCATTGGGATTCCAGGGTGGTGAGCATGCGGGTGGCGGTCGGGGGCGCGGCGCTCTTCTGGACGTCATCGCGGGGCTCCTTCGAGAGTTCGGACCGGGGGCCCTGGGGCGGGCGGCGAACGGCCGCCCGCCCCAGGAACAAGAGCCGGTCAGGAACCGGGCTCGGTGGGCCGGTTCGGGAAGACGAACCGGGACGGTGCTCCGGCCGGAGACGGTCCGGAGGCTGCCGGTGGAGGTGGTGCCGGGACCGAGGGGGCCGGACTCGGCGCCGAAGGCGCGGGTGCAGCCGGGGTCGTCGACAGTTCCGGCGCGGACGGAGTGGCAGGCTGGGTTGCGGCTCCGTTCTGGCCGCCGCCGGACGACGGCTGCCCACCACCTGAGCCGGAGGCGGCCCGGGTGATCAGGGCCGGGATGCCAGGCCGGGTGACCAGGGCGCGCCCGCGGTCACCGGGCGCTGCCGGGTCCTCGCCGAAGCGGAACTTCGTCGGCTGCTGCGCGGGGCCGGCGTCGATGCCTTCCTTGCTGATCCGCCCGGTCGGGTCGATGCCGGAGGAGGCACCGCCGCCGTTCATCCCGGGGACCTGGCTGGGGCCCTGCGGGGCCGGGACACCGGTGCCCATCTGCATCGCGAGGCCGGCAGCGGTCTTCGCCGCCCCAGCGGCCACCGCGACACCGGCGACGCTGGTGCGGTGCATGTCCTCGTGGCCCGAGCCGTCCGTCGCCCAGTGGATGAACTTGTAGCAGGCGTACGGGCAGAGCAGGATCAAGACCATGATCACGACACCGGCCATGGCGTCGGAGAGGGCGCTCATCCCGTCATGGGCGTTCGAGTTGCCGATCGCGGAGATGCCGGTAATGAACACGATGGTCATCAGGAGCTTCGACGCCACCAGGGTGGCGGTGGCCTCAATCCAGCCGCGCCGCCAGCGCTGCGCGACCTCCCAGCCTCCGCCGGCACCCGCGAAGCTCGCGAGGACGACCAAGACCAGGATGCCGACCTTGCGGGCGACCATCGTGCCCCAGTAGAGGAACGCGCCGATCGCGCACCCGATGGCGACCAGGGATGGGATCGTCCAGCCGAGCCCGTACATGAAGCCGAGTTCGGAGACCTTGATGATCCGCCGGATCGCGTCCTCCAACGTGGTCCCGGCGGCCTTGAACAGCCCATCGGACAACGCGTCGACCACTGTCACCGCCACCGAGGTGAAGGAGATCGCGCAGAAGGAGAACAGGACACCGGTCATCGTGCCCCAGGCCGCGCGGGCCAGCGCCCGGTCGTCACGGCGCCAGGCGGCGAGGATCAGCTGCGCGCAGAACGTGCCGACCGTGAGGATCAGGCCGATCGGCAGGATCAGCTCGTAATTCTGCCTGAACCAACCGGCGTTCAGGTCGATGCCGGTGGTCTGGTTGACCCCCTGCGAGGCGAGGTTGACAGCGCTGGTCGCCAGCTCCGTCATCGACTTGGTGATCCACGCACCGATGCCGTCAGTGATGCTCTTGCCCGGATCGGAGACGAAGTTGATCGCGTCGACCGCGTCGCACACCTGGCTGATCATGGGGACGTCGCAGACACCCATGGGGGAACCTCCTTCCTGGGGTTAGGGCGAGACGGTCGGCAGCACGCCGACCAGAGCGCAGGGACGGTCGGGGCGGCACTGGACGGCGAGGGTGGACGAGCGGTCCTCGGCCCCGCCCTGCGGGGCGCCGTTCCAGGCGATCGACTGCTTGCCGGTGACGGTGACGGCGTAGATGTACGCCTGCTTGATCGCCCCCGGATCGGCCTGCAGCGCCCTGGTGAACGTGTCCGGGAAGTGCGCCTCGTCCGCGGTCGCGGTGGCGAACTGGCCGGAGTCGGCCATCCGTCCCCACAGCAGCGGCGAGGGCACCAGGCGGTCCACCGAGCCGGCGTCCGCGTAACTCCCCTCGGTCGTCAGCCACCGGTGGAGGCCGGCCACCAGCTCCGGCTGCGAGTACGAGCGGGTGTCGTACGACCACAGCGCCACCGCCGCAGCCTTCGCGTAGCCGATCGGATCGTGCGTCGACGGCGGTGACGGCACCGAACCGGCAGTGCCCGTGGGCGAGGCCGACGCGGAAGCCCCGACAGGGGAGGGCGAACTGGCCACCGGCGAAGCCGGGTTGGGCGTGGCCCGGGTATCGCGGGTGAAGAAGGCGAGGGCGCCGGCCAGGACGACGAGGACCACCAGGACCACGAGGCCGAGCAGCGCCCGGCGGCGCACGCGCGATGCGCCGCCGGACACGCCTTCACGGGTGAAGGAACGATTCTGCATCAGTGGACCTGACCGCCAAGGCCCGAGAAGAAGGCGACAATCCCGTTCGCCGCGCCGATCAGCAAGGCCGCGCCCGCGCTGACCAGTACGCCCTTCTTGCCGTTGGCCTCGGCCTGGTGGCCGCCCGAGTGGTGGCCCCAGGCCCAGACCCCGGCGCTCACCGCGAGCGCGCCGACGATCGCGATGATCCCGAACAGGTTGAGCGAGCCCATCACCTGCTTGAGGACCGAAAGGCCGGGCAGCCCGCCCTCGTTCGGGGTGATGCCGGGGTCGAAGGCGAGCTGCGTGGCCGCGTCGGCGAGAAACATGAGAACTCCAGTTCGAATATGGGCATGCGAAGGCAGCCCGAGAGGGGAGGAGGGGGAGGGGAAGGTGGGAGAAGCGCCGGTCAGACGACGCGGCGGGCCGCGAGGATCTCCGGCCGCCATTCGGCGAGCGTCGAGATCTTGACCACGTCACCCGTGTGCGGGGCCTGCACGACGAGCCCCGAGCCGATGAACATCCCGACGTGTTCCGGCACGGCGGCGGTGCCCCGGGTGAAGAGCAGGTCACCGGGCTTGAGGGCGTCCGCCGAGACGGCCGTGCCCTGCTTGACCTGGTCGTAGGTGGTCCGCTCCAGGGAGATGCCGGCGGCCTTGTAGGCCATCTGCATCAGCGAGGAGCAGTCGCACCGGCCCATCGGGTCCGGCCCGTGCGAGTTCTCGCACGTCCCGCCCCACTGGTACGGGGTGCCCAGTTGGCCGAGCGCCCAACGGATTGCCGTCTGGACCTGCTGGGGGGCGTCGGTCGGAATCGTGTACCCGGCCGGGAGTGAGCCCGCCGGGATCGTCCCGAAGTTGGTGCCGTCGCCACCCGTTGTCGAGGTTCCGCAGCCGCCGGTGCTCGGCGAGGGGCTCGCGGTGCCGCCGCCTGAAGGCGTCGGCGCCGGGGTCGGGCTCCCGTCCGGTGGTGGCGAGGCGGTGCCGGTGGGGGTGAGCAGCGGTTCGATCGCCTTCTGCAGGGCGGTCGCCAGGGGCTCCCACTTGGCGTAGGCGTCGGGGAACCCGCTGCGCTGCACCGCCTGGGCGGCTTGGGTGATGGTCATCGACTGCCAACCGCTGACCTGGTTGAGCGCCTCGTAGAACTTGGTCGAGGCGTACACCGGCTGCATGATCTGCGCCGGCGTGCCCCAGCCCTGGGATGGACGCTGCTGGAACAGGCCCAGCGAATCGCGGTCCCCGTAGTTGATGTTCCGGAGTCCGCTCTCCTGGAGGGCTGTTGCCAGGGCGACGATCTGCCCGCGGAGGGGGATGTGCATCGCCACACCGGTGGCCTGGATCGTCTTGGCGTTCGGGATCTGCTCGTCCGGCTTGTCCAGCCCGGCCACGGCCGGTGCCGACAGCGGGCTCGAGCCCTTGAGGATCGACTCCACCTGCGCCGCGACGGCGGAACTGTCCACAGCCTGTGTACCGCCGCCGGTCGGACAGGCGGACGCCGACGCGTTGCCCGCGCCGACGATCACCACTGGCAGAGCCAGCATCAGTGGGCCGCAGGCGAGAACGCCGACGAGCGTGCCAGCGGTCTTCTTCACGGCCGCAGCCCATCGCCGAATCGATACAGGGCAGTTGGCGGGGGACGATGAGGGCACGGGTGTGCCAGGGCATGCTGCATCGCAGCGGCTCCTTGCGGGATTCGTAGGAGGGCGCGGTGCCGGACTCTCGTGCGAAGAAGTCACCGGCACCGCGCCGGTTGTGAAACCGCCCTCGCTCAGGGCGGGCCCGGGTCAGAGGAGTTGGTAGCTCCCGGACGCCGGTCTCGGGTCACGCGCGGCAGCCAGCCGCGCTCGTAATCTCAGCCGGAACACGAAGGCGCTCCTCGGAATCGGGGGAAGGAAGGTGCCGCCCGTGTGGCTCCGCGAGACAGAGCAACACAGGGCAGCACAGGGCAACACGCGCCGGGCCCAGGCTCGTTCGGCCTGCTGCCCGGTTGGCATGGCGAGACAGTAGACGCGAAAGTCGGCCGCACCAAACGACCCCCGACCAGGCCCCCACCTGCGTCGCCCCTCGTTAGGTCCGGCCGCCGATCGCCGCTACCTTCCTCGACATCCCCGCTCCCGGCGGCTGCCGCCGGGCGCCGCCCGGAGCGGGCCCAACCACGCCCTGAAGGAAGAACCCATGAGCTACAAGCTGCACCGAGGCGACGCTCTCACCGTCCTGAAGTCCCTGCCCGACGAGAGCGTCAACGCGGTGATCACCGACCCGCCCTACAACAGCGGCGGCCGGACCAGCTCCGAGCGCACCAGCCGCGAGGCCCGCGCCAAGTACGTGACCAGCAACAGCGCCCACGACCTGAAGACCTTCCCCGGCGAGAACCGCGACCAGCGCTCCTACCGGTCCTGGCTCACCGAGCTGCTGACCGAGGCGTACCGGGCAAGCAC
Organism: Kitasatospora sp. NPDC097643; assembly: GCF_040302625.1. NCBI lineage: Bacteria > Bacillati > Actinomycetota > Actinomycetes > Kitasatosporales > Streptomycetaceae > Kitasatospora > Kitasatospora sp. NPDC097643. Next base: position 124,371 of record NZ_JBEOSA010000002.1, read on the forward strand.
GGAGCACTCGGTCGCGATGGTCTTCTCCGACTGGCGACAGGAGCCCACCACCAGCGACGCGCTGCAGATGGCCGGGTGGACGTGGCAGGGCACCATCCCGTGGATCAAGCCCGCCAGCCGTCCACGCAAGGGCGGCTTCAAGCAGAGCGCCGAGTTCATCATCTGGGGCGTCAAGGGCACCCTCGACAACAGCCGCGACCTCTACCTGCCCGGCCACTTCATCGCCAGCCAGCCCCGCAAGGACCGCGTCCACATCACCCAGAAACCGCTGGAGATCATGCAGCAGCTCGTCCAGATCTGCCCCGAGAACGGCACCGTCCTCGACCCGTTCACCGGCAGCGGCTCGACCGGCGTCGCCGCCCTACGCGAAGGCCGGCGATTCGTCGGCGCCGAACTCTCGCCGCACTACGCCGACGTGGCCGAACAGCGTCTGCGCGCCGAGCTGACGCAGGACGACTTCGTCCTCGCCGGACCGGAGGCGTGACGGTGAGAACCATGGGCAGTCGGCACCGACCGGCCCGCAGACACAGAAGGGCGGCTGGAGCATGAAGCTCCAGCCGCCCTCGCCGTTTCGTCAGGCCGTCTGAACCGCCCGCTCGATCAGCGGTCCCGCCTTCTTGAGGTCGCCCGCCGAGGCGATCCGCACCTCCAGGTCCCCGGTGCCCAGGTGCCCGATCCCGCGCATGTCGCGCGTGAAGCCCTCCTCCAGCTCCACCGTGTCCGGGTCCAGCCGCAGGTACGCCAGGATCACCCGGTGCGAGGCGGACGGCCGGAAGATCACGCTGGCCACGTTCTGCAGCCGCCGGTAGGCGATGTAGTGCTTGAGGACGACGGTCTCCACCTCGCCCGACGCGGTGAGCACCTCGTCCAGCTCGCCGTAGAGCTCCCGGAGGCACTCCGGTACGTCGCCGACGACCGGCAGCTCGGCCGTCTCGGCGGCAGCCGCCGGCACCGAAGGCATGGGCGATCTGCGTACGGTTGCCGGGCTAACTGCGGCGGAGACCGGCTCGACCAGCTGCAGGCTCAGCAGCCCGCCGTCGAAGATCCGGTAGCGGACCAGCTCGATCGGCCACTGCCGCCCCAGGTCACCAACGGCCACCCGATCGTGGTGCGAGAACCCGGCCGCGATACACAGCGCCCGGGGCGCACGCCAGTCGATGGACTCGGCCGCATCCGGGCCCAGCTTCTCCCGGACGAGGGCCTCGAACTCGTGGTGGCTGCTCTTCACCCAGGTGAGATAGGAGACGGCCTGCGAGACGACCCCGCTGTCATTGCCCTTCTTGAACTCGATCACGACCGGTACGCCGTTCTCGTCCAGCCCCAGCGAGTCCACCCGCCCCCGGTGCCACGGACCAGTCGGGTACTCCGACGCCAGGAACCGGATACCGAGCATCGCCTCCATGCTCGCCTCCACCCGGCGCTGCAACTGCACCTCCAGCGCCACGGTCGAGCTGCGCAGCTCCACGTCCTGGCCGTCCTCCCCGAGCCGGAATACCTTCAGATCAGCCACCCACGCCCCCTCCGCACGACCGTACCCAAAGACCAATCTGGAAGAGGAACGCGGTATTCCTCCTCGTACCAGATTGGTGTAATCGTCCGGAGCGACTCCGCCCAGGCCGGCTCCGATGGGACGATGCGGGCATGACCGGCGCCTTCCTTGGTGTTGCAGCACCAGGACCGCCGCATCCACTCCCGCAGCCCGCGCGAAGCGACCGAAGCGACCCACCTCCGGCCAAGGGCCGGCGGCACGCGTCACCCGGGTCACCACAGCGGCAACTGCCCCGGATGGCGCTGGGCGTCCAACACACCCTTGCTTGGCCTCCTCCTCGTCGGCCCGACGGCCTCCGAGGACTCCCGGGGGCGGGGCAGCCTCGCAGCCGGCCGCTCCCGGGCGGTTGACGCTTCACAGACCCGCCCAACGGCTGGAGGTCTCCACGTCCTGTAACCGCCGAGCCCGGCGGCCAGAGTGTTCTTCGCGCCCACAACGTCGGCGTGCTCGCGGTGTCCGCAGGACGTGCACGCGAAGACGGCTTGGCTCTCGCGCGACTTCTTGTCCACGTTCCTGCATCGCGGGCAGGTCTGACTGGTGTAGGCGGGGTTCACCTTCCTGATGACCGTGCCGGTCGTGCGCGCCGCGCTGCGGCAGGCCAGCTCCAGCGCGAACCAGCCCTTGTCGCGGATTGACCGGTTCAGGCCCCGCTTGCGCGCCACCCCGGTGCCCGGCCGCTCGGCGGTGCCGGCGGCCGAGGCGGTCATCGCCCGCACGTTCAGGTCCTCCAGGACCAGCAACGCGCAGCCGGTCACCAGGTTCCGGGCGGTCTTGGCGTTGAAGTCGGCGCGGCGGCGGCGAACTCGAGCGTGGAGAACGACGATGGCGTCCGCGGTCGCGTGCCACCGTGCCGAGCCGGTACGCCGACGCTGCAGCTGCCGGGACAGCCGACGATGCCGTTCGGTCTCGCGCGGCGTCATGAAGGCCCGGTCGAACATCCGCCCGTCGCTGGTCACCACCGCCTCCACGACACCGCGATCGATGCCCACCCGGCCGCGCTCCAGTGAGACGGTCGTCTCCTTCTCCGGCGTATCCACCCTGAACGCGATGTACCACTTCCCGCCGTCGCGGGAGACTGTGGCGGCGCGGACCTGCCCGCCCAGCGAGCGCTACCAGCGGAACCGGACCCAGCCTAGCTTCGGCAACCGCGCCCGGCCTAAATTTCGGGAGACCTGCTCCACCCGGATCAACTTGCCGTCCGGGAACCGCATCGACGGAGCCCAGCGACGCTGCGAACGCCACCGAACCCGGAACGGGCCGTGCCGCCGGCAGGCGCCCTCCAGGTCCCGAAGCACCTGCTGAAGGACGTGCGACGGGGCCTCGGCGAGCCACGGGAAGTCGGCCTTCGCCTCCGCCATCTGCCGACACTGCTCGACATAGCCGATCGACCGGCCACGGCGCCGGTACTCCCGCTGTTGCTCCAGCCCGACGTTCCACACCGTGCGACAGATCGAACCGACCATCTCGGCCAGCATGGCCTGCTCGACGCTCAGTTCCAGCCGGTACTTCCGCCCGGTCAGCACCCGCCCTCCTCTCACCGGGTCCCGAAGCTACCGAGCGCCACCGCCCTCCGGGGCTGCTACGTCCTCTCGTCACTCCTATGGGTGACGCTCATCTGCATGCCGGATAACGCCGAGCACCAGCGGCCCATAGGCTCAGCTCACACCGTAAAGAGACGCTGACCTGCGCCAGTTGGGTGGCGCAATACTGGCCCCGCCGGGCAGAGCGGTGCTCTGGGTGCCCTTGCGGGGCCAGTAGGCGCAAAGTAGAACGACGTTCTCAGTCTGTTCGGACCTCGGCGTTGGGATCGCTCTCCTCGATCGGCTCAACCAGGCCGTTCCGGAAGGCGATCCGATCAAACGGGCCCTCAGCAGAAATATGAATCTCGACATCGACTGCGCCGGGCTGCTCGCGAAGCCAGGCGAGCGAGCGATAGAGGTCGCCGATCCCGGACTTATCAACCTTCGCGCGGATATTGACGTTCCGCACCACGTCGGCGGGGGCAGGAGGCGCCGGCGGAGTCGGCTGTGTGGTGCTCGATACAGAACTGGGGCCTGCCCCAGCGCCAGCAGTGGTTTGAGGCTTGGGCGTGGGTTCAGCCGCGGGCTCCCCTGGGGAGGGAAACACCTCCTGCATGAGCTCCCGCGCGTAGTCATGCCACAGGATCGCCGAGTCGTCGGAGAGATCGATCTCATCGGCAGGAACTCGCTCGCCGAGGCGAATCTGCCGCGAGTCGCGGGGGCGCAGCGATCCCTGCTCCTCCGAGAGGCCAACCACGTATCCGAGCTCCGACGAGGCCACTGCGTTCGCAACGGCGGTCGCAATCGCCTGCTTCTTCCAGAGCTTGGTGAACTCGTAGTAGCTGTAGAACCAGTCGACGAGCTCAGAGCACCTCACGATCTTTCGGTCGGGTCCGAGACCGGACAGCGCCACAAGCTTGGACGCAGTCACCGAGCTAAAGACCCGCTGGCTCAGGGCTTCGACGACCCGCTCGTGGAGAGCCCGGCCCGCGGCCAGCATCGTCCGCAGATCGAAGGTCTCCAGGGAATACGGGGCGTCGTCGCCAGCCCGAGGTCGAGCCGGCACCGCGACGGCGCTGTAGGCCATGCCCAGGGCCGCGGAGGCATCCCGCCGAGCATTCCCTGACTTCTCGCGCAGCTCGTCGATCTGCTCCGGGCTGAAGCCGTACTTCGCGGCCTTTGTCAGCAGCTTGTCGGCAGCCAAGCGCAGCCGAATGGCGTGGCGCGCCCGGTCGAACTGGGCGTTGTCGGGCAGCACGAAGGCGACACCGTTTCGATACCGCCGCGCCCCGGCCTTGCCCGCCTGCTCAACGAACTTCCCGAGAGGCTCGCGGTCCTCCGACCAGTCCGGGTGGAGATAGCAAACGGTGAACAGGGGCTGCTCGTCAGCGATGCCACCAGGGCCGTCAGGCCAGAGAGAGACCCCGAGGCTTCCCCTCAGCTGCAGCTCAAGCTCTGATCGGACGTCAGCAAGAACCTCTTGCGACGTAAGCTTGTTCGCCTCGTCCCTAACGAGCTTGGTCAGGTTTGGCGTCGGCTCGAATCGGTACCGGCGGCCGGTGTAGTGGAGGTAGAGCTCCTCCTCCCGCAAGTCGTGCAGTGCCGCGAGGACAACGTTGCGGTCGAGGCCCGGCACCAGGACGCCGCGGACAAGGTCAGATTCGAGGACACCGCGGTCCTCGCCCTCGCGCGCCCCGAAGCTGTAGAGCATGACTGCACTCGCGACCCGCGTGCCCACCGCAAGCTGCGAGATCGTCGGGCTGTCGGCGCCCAGACGCCGGTCCACCGTGGCCGCGCCGGATCCCGAGGAGGTGATGTCACTGGAGAGAACAGCAGTGAACCGCTCCCGCTCCCCGACCTGCGAGAAGAAGGCGCCGCGAACCTGCTCGTCGGTGAAGTCGATGTCTCCAGGGCCGATCAGGGGGCTCTTGGCGCCGTTGCGCCACAGGATGTGCACCACGGCGGCGAGGAACTGCAGTGCTCCCCGGGTGCGCTGGTAGGAAGGAAGTGAGCCCCAGCGGTGATACATGAGGTCGAGCAGGTCGGGGTGGAACGGATAGGCAGCGAGAATCCGCTTCTCCAGGTTGTCGGCGGCGACTTCTGCTTCGCGCCGGCCATCGCTGGTCTCCGCCGTGGCAAGGAGTTGCTTCCGCAGGAGCTGAGCGTATGCGCGCGCGACCTCTCCATGGACCGTCTCATCGCCGATCTCGGCGAGCAGGCGCCGCTGCACCACACGCAGGACCTCGTCATCAGCGACAGGCTCGCGCTTCGCGTCTACGCGGGCAACCAGCTTGTCAAGGTCGCTGAGGAGCCCCTCGGCACCGACAGCCTCACCAACGCTCGCCTGAAGGCTGTAGACCATGACGGCCTTCGGGTGGGAGCTGATCGCCTCGGTCAGGGCCTGGACAAAGAGCATGGCCTGGCGGCCCGCAGTGGACTCACCCCGAGGAATGGCCATCGCCTTCTCGACGAACACCAGCACCTCGTCGAGCAGGACGAGCGTCGGCCCGTCGCCGAGCACGCGGCGCAGGGTGTCGCCACCTGGCGCGGAGCCTGCGCGGTCATGCTCAGCCACCAGCTCGTAGCGCCCGAGCTGTGCGCCCAGTTCGCCCCACAGCGTGGAGGTTTCGATCCCTGTTGCCTTCATCGGAGACAGGGGATCAAGCTCCTCGCCCGACAGGACGGCAACCTGAACGTCCCCGGGGTCTGCGATGTCCTTGAGCGCTGAGCAGGCGGAGATGGCGGCCTGCCGGTCGCGAACCAGATGCAGCAGGGCTACGAGGCTGTGCGTCTTGCCCCCGCCGAACGGCGTGCGGAGCTGAAGGACGTGCGACCCCTGACCGCCCGCAAGGACCTCCATGACGTCGTTGAGCAGCTCGCTCATCTTGGCCGTCAGGTAGGTCGCCTCGTAGAACTTGCCAGCGTCGGTGTAGACGGGGGCGATGCCCGGCCGGCCACGGAACACGCCGGCCAGGTTGGCCGCGTACGTTCCCATGTCCAGCACGCCAGCGGCTACATCCTCGTGCGGACGGGCGACGTCTGTCCACGGTGCCAGCCGGTACCCGGAGCTCACGGCGTTACTCCCCCTCGATCTCTGTGTGCGTGGCGACGTTTGTCACGCTAGATCAGTCCCTGTTCCCCAATGATGCTTCGCCATGAAACTAGCAGTCGCTCAGCGGCACTTGCCTCACGACTCTTAGCCTCATTGGCGGTTGAGCGCAGCGCTCGACCAGCAAGCGCCTGGATGAGCTGCTGGAGCCTCATCACGTCGACATTCACCGACAGCAGGTAGGGGCGGACGTCGGCAGGCTTGTGCTCGGCCCTCCAGAGCACTCCGTGTGCCACGTCGATGAGGGGCACGGCGGTCGGCGGGGAGAGCTCGATCAGCGGCATCGTGCCTCCGCCGTCCACGTTCGGCTGCCCCAGCCGCTCGTCGTGGCCCCGGTCCTCGAAGTCCCGAAGGATCACGGCAGACTTCGCCTTCGACACATGCGGGTTTACGCCGTTCGTCAGACCGTTGGGACTGTCGAGGTCCGCTCCGGTCATTCTCGCCAGGTTGTTGGCCTCGTCGAACGGCACCTGGCCATAGCCGTAGGAGTACTGGGCTGCGACGTAGTAGCGAGTCACTGGGTCGACACCGGCGAGCGACCCGAAGATCGCGTCGAGGACCCGGGTCTGCACCATCTCCAGGAAGCGTTCCGCAGGAAGGACGTCTCCGTTGTCCTGCTCAACTCGCTCGAAGCGCGTCAGGGCCCGGAGGCCGGCACCCACGGTCGCGATGACGAGATCGGCACCGGTGATGCCGAGGTTCTCCAGCCTCTCCAACCGCTCCTTGATGATGTCGTTGAGCTCGGCCATGACCTCGCCCTCGCTGCCCACCCCGGCGTTCGGGTTGCGCTTCCGAGCCACAAGGAAGATGGACGACGCCAGGCTGGCCGTGCCCCGACCAACCGCCCTCTCCGGCATCTCGGTATCGAGGGGCCACGCCTCAGTGATCGTAAAGCCCGCTACGCGCAGTGCCTCCACAAGGCTTGACCAGCCGGAGGTGGTCTTGTGCGCATATACGCAGACCAGGGGAGCTCCTGGCTTCAGGACCCGATGCGCCTCACGGAATGCCTGCTCCATCAGCGTCTCGTAGTGCTGACGCGCCGCGTCCTTACTTCCCGCGTGGCGGTATGCCGCCACGACCGCCTCACTCCTCTTGGGAGTGAGTTCCCCGCCAAGATCGGTCGGGTAAAGGAACCCGACCGATCGCTTCAGCCAGACGTAGAAGAAGTCCGAAAGGTCCGCGTAGGAGATGTTGTCGTAGTAGGGCGGGTCGGTAACGACGGCGTCCTGTGAGTCATTCGGAAGCGGCAGGGCGGCTGCAGATCCGCGGACACACTTGGCAGGATTCCGAATGGTCGCCAGCCGGTCAACGAGGTTTGCCGTCTCCTTGAGGTACTTGCGCACGTCGCCGGAGGCGCCAGCGAAGGGGTTTGCCTCGTAGAAGTCCCAGACCATGGGTAGGGCCTGCCGTGCAAAAGTGTTGGTTCCGCCCTCATTCTTGGTGTCCAGGCGGCACAAGTTCGACAGTCGGTCGGCTACTCGGTTCAGAGCCATGGCCAAGGCCGTGGCAACAGCTGCAGCGCGCCCCTCATCCATTCCGCTCTCGCGAGCCGCGTCATGCACCTTACGGATGCCAACGGCAAGAGTGCTCAGGGCGAGAAGCTGGCGCGGGGTGAACAGATCTCGATAGTGCGAGAATCCGTACACCATGCAGGTTCCGCCGGTGATTCGCATCGTTCCGGGAAGCGGCTCATCGAGCGGGTCGATCGGCAATTCCGCCAACCGCTTCATGCATTCGGCATCGTCGGGGAGGTCATATTCCCCTACCGGAAGGTAGTCGCGACCGCGGCCCGAAGGCTTGAGTGCCAGGGCAGTCAGCGGTGCCGTGGTCATGCGACCGGCACGGGCCTCTTCCTTTACATACCGGCTCTCGACCGGAGCACCGCAAATGCGACAGGTCACCTCTCCGCCGCGTGATCCTTCTGCGGGATCGAAACCGAGACCTTCCTCCGTGGTGGCCTCCACAACCTCGTAGCGTAGGGACCAGGTGGCGCGGTCAGGGACTGGCTTCAGAGCGATATAGCGCCCCTTCTTCCGGCCGAGCCATGTCTGACGGAGGAGGTGAGCGTCATGCTCAGGAGTGGCCGGGTTCGGGCAGCGGACCGCCCGGGTCCAGATGTAGGCGAGAGGAAGGCGCTTATCCGTGTCGGTTTCGCCGATCATCGTCTGACCAGTACCGCTATCGACCGCCGGGTACAGGTCTGACAGTGCCGTCCACGCCTCGTCGATCCAGGCGGTTCCCCACCGGCGAATGTCGTCGCCGAGTCCGGGATAGCTCTGCGGGTACTCCATGAGCATCCGCTCAATGAGGTGAGCGACAGGGTTCAGCTCATTGGCAGTTACTTCGCATCCGAGCCGCAGTGCCTCCAGCGGGATGGCGCCCCCGCCGGAAAAGAGATCGACTACCTTCGGGGCCTCGCCGCCATTCGCGGCAAGGACCTCCTCCCGGGCGGTCTCGATGGGCTGCGCTGGGCCGCCCCAGGTGCACAGGGCGTCGAAGAAGTCGGAGAGCTCGTCAACGGACCGGGTCCGCCCGGCCGCGGGCACGAGAGCGGCGTAGACGGCAGCACGAGAGGCCGCGAGAGGCCGGCGGGCCCACCAGAGGTGGAGGGACGCCGGGTGTCCGACGCGCCCTCCGACCTTCTCGCTCGCGCTGGTGCGGCTGATGACGTCGATCGGGATGACGTCTTCGATGAGCCGCTTTTCACTGCTGTCGCGCACGCTAGTCCTCTCGCCCCACGGTCTCGATGTTGCCGACCGCGTGAGCTCGGATACTAGCGCCCGGCACCCGATACCCGGTGATTTGCCTGATGGCAGCAACGTTGGGAAGCGTGTGGTAGGGGTCCTGGACGCGCAGCAGATTCGGCCTCGACGTCGCGCTGTAGACGACGTAGAGCCAGAACCCCGCTCCCCAGCGCTGGGCGGCATACCACTCTGTACGGTACAGGCCCACGTCGCCAGCCGGAACGCCCCGGCCCTTGACCTCGATGCGACGCACCTCACTGGATCCGTCAGGCAGAGTCCTGGTGGAGCGGATGTCGAAGCCCGAGCCATCCCGCAGATCCCCAACATACTCAGGGGTCCACCCCGCCTCGCGCTCGAAGTCCATTGCTACGGCCACGGCGGCGTCCTCGACGGCCTTGCTCGGCCGCATGACATCGACGTCCGGATCGTCTGGGGTCGCAGGCGGGATCACGGCCGCCGTGCCGAGGTGAGTCACCTTGCCCGGCCGGACGACGCCGAGGCGGTTGAGCGACTCCAGCTTCGACGCACGTCGGTGGCCGAGCTCCTTGAGCTGCCGGTCAGTGTTGTCGCGCAGAAGGCGGTACGAGTCGTCGCCGGCGTCGATCTTCGAGTTGTACGAGACCCATCGGTCCTCCAGGCGGCGCTTCTGGGCGGCCATCGCCTCGTTCAGGTAGGTGGCTCGAAGTCTGGCGTGTTCCAAGCGGTTGGTCCGCTCGGCGGAGGAGCGGGGAAGCTGCACCTTGACCCGCAGCCAGTCGGTGGCCAGCTTGATGTGGTCCGGAGAGGGCGGCTCCACGTTGTCACCAGCAGCGGGCGTGAGCGTGTGCAGAACGTCCGCTGGGCCTCGGTGGAGGCCATCGTGGTCCTCTATCACTGCCACAACCTCGGAGAAGACCTGCTCCGGGGAGCCGTGCAGATCCTCGCCGACGATCTGGTACGAGAACAGGTGTACGAAGTACGGCGCCGCGGTGCCCGGATCGATGAACACGGCTGCGCCTTGGGGCACGCCTTCGGCCGTCAGGTCTCGCTCGAGCGACTCGGCGAGGGCTGCGAAGAGGGGGTGGCCAGGGGAGCAGAGAGTCGCGTCTTCATGCTCAACTCGGTCGCGCTGTTCCTTGCGGAACGTGAGCTTGCGGTAGTCGGCAGCGGGGCGCCCGCGGTGCCGCACCGAGAGGAGGTCATCGCTGCGGAGAGCCGCCGGAACGTGCTCGACCCGAAGCAGCTGGTCAGCGCGCCGCTCTACCCGGAGGTGCTGCCGGCCTGCGGCCCGCAGGAAGAACTCTTCGACGTACTCCGGCATGAGGCGGCGCTCATCGGACAGGAAGTTCTGTCCCCGGACCCACTCGATGTCGACATACTTCTTGGCGAGAGCGATTCCGGTGGCCTCCTCATACTCGGCCAGCTTCTCCGAGTCAAGGCGGTTGATCTCTGCCACTGCCGCATCACGGTTTGCGCGAGTCGGATTTGCGAGCGTCTCCTTTACGAGGCGCTCGAAGTCGATACCGTTGATCGTCAACAGCTCGCCGATGACGTCGTAGACGCGGCCATTGAGGTCCTGGCGCATGGCCTCCAGGCGCGCGTGCAGCCTCTCAAGGAGCTCACCCTCCACCGTGTTGGTGGCGCAGAAGTTGAAGATCCAGCAGTCGGCGCTCTGGCCGATCCGGTGAACGCGACCCATGCGCTGCTCAAGGCGAACGGGATTCCACGGCAGGTCGTAGTTGATCATCAAGTGGCAGAACTGAAGGTTGATTCCTTCGCCAGCCGCTTCAGTGGCAATGCAGATCTGCTTGTTCTGCCGGAAGTCATGCTGGATACGCTTGCGCTCCGCCGGCGGATGGCCTCCGTGGATAGTGCAAACGTCGTAGCCCCACTCCTCCAAGTGCTGCCGCAGATACTCCAGCGTGTCCCTGTGCTCGGTGAAGATCAGCAGCTTCCCGCGGCCGTCCCGCAGCTCCTGGAATTCGGCCCGCTCCAGGCAGTCGCGAAGAGCAGCGAGCTTTCGCTCTTCTCCTTGGGAACGGACGCGGTCGGCATGCGCGACGAGCTTGCGCAGCTCGGCCACCTCAACGCGCAACTGTGAAATCTGTCCTGCGCTGCTGACCTCTGTGGCCAGCAGGTCATCGACAGTCTCGTCGATATCATCTGACTCGGCCTCGACGTCGTCGAAGTCGCTGTCCGCCGGAATACGGCCCAGCGCCGCCAGGCGGCGATTGCGGTCGGCCGGTCGCATCCCGGCGAGCTGCTCAGCCAGTTCTTCCAGTCGGTTCGCGCGCTTTGCGAGCGATGATCGGATTGCTCCGAGGCTGGATGCCAACCGTCGCTGGAGCACAGTCCGGGCGAGTGCCACCGCGTTTCCGCGAGAGCCGCCGCTCGCCCCAAGGTAGGTATTGACGTACTGGGTGACGCTCAAATACAGCTCGTACTCGGCAGGCGAGAGCTGGAAAGGCTGGGTGCGTACGTGGCGCTCGACGAAGAGCGCCCCATTGTGCTCATCGACGAGATCTTCCTTCTGGCGGCGAAGGAAGTACGGGTTGTCGTCGTTGGCGATCTGCTTCTTTACCAGATCCGCCGTGGAGAACTGATCGGGGTCGAGCAGGCCGAGGAAGCGGGTGAACCTGTCCTCGTCTCCTGAGTGGGGCGTCGCCGTCAGCAGGAGAAGCCTGTCAGCCTGCTGCGCCACGCCCTCCACAACGGAGTAGCGCTTGGTCTTGACGACTCGCTCGTCTTGTCCCCGCTTGGTGAACGCGGACGCCTTGTGCGCCTCGTCCACGATCACCAGGTCCCACTGGTTTCGCAGGAGGTCATCGCGAACGTCATCGCGCTTGGCGAAGTCGAGACTGCTCACGATCAAGGGGTAGCGCTCCCAGGGGCTGCGTCCCACCTGGTGGCGTACCTGCTCTCCGCTCACCACCTCGAACTGCTCGTCGAACTTGTCCAGCATCTCGTCCTGCCACTGCGTGGTGAGCGGAGCCGGGCAGAGGATCAGCACCCGCTCGACGACGCCTCGGAGCTTCAACTCCTTGAGCAGCAGACCCGCCATGATCGTCTTGCCCGCACCCGGGTCATCCGCAAGGACGAAGCGCAGCCGGGGCTGCGGCAGCATGTGGCGGTAGACGGCTTCGATCTGGTGAGGCAACCCCCGGACGCCGCTCATGGACACAGCAAAGAGGGGGTCGTGGGCGAAGGCGAGCCGGATGCGCTGAGACTCAACCCAGAGGAAGAGGTCCTGGGAGCTGACCAGTGCCGGCTGCACCGCAGACTGCGCCAGAGCCGCTTCCAGTTCGGCCTCGAAAACCTGAGTCTCGTCTGGGGCGCCGTTCGCGTGCCGGACGCGGACCAGGTAGACGTCCGAGCCGATCTCCTCGACGTGCTCGACCCTCACAGGATGTGCGAAGTGTCCATCCAGCATGATCAGGCGATTCTTGGCACGCTCCTGCAGGTCACCCACGTCGATCCTCCCGACACACCCCACTGACAGACCCAACGTATCGGATAGCACCGACAATTCAGCCGCCTCACGCTACACCGGTGCTTGCGGGACCCGGCTCCGGCACGTGGGCGAGTCCGGGGCCGGCGGCCTCTTGTGAAGACCCGGCAGGACGCCTGACTTGGGATCCGTGGCTCGCGATGGCGGTCGCCGGTGGATAGATGCGTCAGGACCTCTTGGTCGTGGGCCATGGGGGCTGGTGATGGCCCCGTGGGGGCAGCCGGAGCGCTGCGGGTCACCGCGCTGGGATTCCCGGGGCACCTATCACCCGATGGCAGCCGAGCCAAATCCGCGAATCTCTGGATCCTGATCGCGCCCTGAAGGCGGGGCCGCGTGCCGGGTGCGCGTGAAGGGGCCGCATCGGCGGCATGGCGTGATCGGATCGGTAGCTCGATGACCAAGGAAGAGTGGCTCGCTCGAGAGCTCGCGAAGGCGCCTGAGCTGACTGCTGATGACGTTGACTGGGTGCGCCGACGATTTCGACTTGAAGAATCCGACGACGCACCCGGTCAGTAGCGACTACTTCCAGACGATCTCGATTAGCTCGGGCCTGAATTCATGATTTCCACCCTTGCCCTGCTTCTTGATCACTACGGCCTCGACAAACCGGCTGATCACCGACCGTTGCATTGGGATGGTGTATCCATCCCATTCGCGTAGTATTCGCTCAGCGGCGGAGACGCCCGTCTGAGGGCCCATGACGTTCATGGTGGAGACGCTCGCTGACAGTTCATCTCGCTTGGTCTCCAGGCGACTGATTTCCCGGACGAATTCGCCAAGCGGGAACTCTCCGGACTCGCGCAGTTGGCGGGCCTCGGCCATGTCGGCTTCGACCTGGGCGAGTTCCTTTCGCGCCTTTACTAGCGCTGGGTCGTCCTGCGATTTCTGAGGCTTGGAGCCCTTCGCCGCCTGCTGGAGTCGCGCCAGGAGCGCGGAATCAACCAGGTCCTCAATGGGCGGGCCGCACCTGCTCATCTTGCCGCATCCGCCCTCGGACTTCTTGCAGTGGTAGTAGTAGCCCCACTGTTCAAAGCTCGAAGTGCCTTCCGTGTACTGGCCGGAAGTCATTCCGTGTCCGCAGTCGCCGCAGCGAGACGTCCCGGTGAGCTTGCGGACCGTCACAGTCGATCCCTTCTTGCGACCACGGCCCTTCGGCTTGCGTGCGTTTAGGACATCCACCACTGCTCGGACCTGGTCGGCAGAACTGACCTTGTCCCATTCGCCGATGACGGGAGTTCCGTCGGTCCGCTCGAGGATGTGCTCCCAAGGGTCCACCCGGCCTTGCTGTTCGCGAACCGCTACAGGTATGTATGCCCGGTAGCCGCAGAGGCGAGGATTAGTGAGGATATATCGCACACTGGAATACGAGAGAGTTTTCCCGGGAGGAGTCTGGGGGCCGCGCACTCCCAGCTCTGCCCACTCGGCGTGCACCTCGGAAAGCAGCTTTCCATTCAGAATGTCGAGCTGGGACTTGTCGATGAGCGCAGCCTCCCAGTCCTCGACTGTCCCATCCTGCTTCCAGCCGAAGGCACGCTGGCCCTGGTGAGCTTGCCCCGAGGTGGCGGTGGCCTTCTTCTGTCGTGCGACACGCCGGGCTGCGTCGGCGGAGAACTTGTTCGCGATCATGACGTACAGGCGGGCGTTGAAGCGGCCGTCCTCTGTCGCGAGGTCGTAGTCGCCGGCGGTTGTGGCGAAGACCATAGGCCGGCGAGCCGTCTCGTAGATGTCGATGATGCGTTCGAGCTCGCGTGGCTGCCGCGTGATGCGGTCGATGTTGTATGCCGCGATCCCCGACACGGCCCCAGCTTCCAGGTCGTGCACCAGGTCCTGGTAGTCAGGCCGGACTACCCGGCGCTTGAAGGCCGACAAGTCGTTGTCGACGTACATCCGGCCCAGAGACAGGCCACGGCCCTTGACGAGCGCGTGGATGTCCTCCTGTTGTCGGATGACCCCTTCCTTGCCATCTCGGCCGTCCCCTAGCTCTCCAACATCACTGATGCGGGCGTACCCGCCGACTACTATGCGCATGTGACTCTCTCGGTTGTGCTGGAGCCAGGGTATGCGAAGCATGTTCTATTCGTGCGGGGCGAGACCCGGACCTACAGCTTCGAGGCGCTGACCAAGGCGATCCGCCTGATCAACCAGGGCGCCCGGTTCATCTGCACCAACCCGGACGAGACCGGCCCCTCCACCGAGGGCGTGCTGCCGGCCACCGGCTCGGTCGCCGCGCTGATCACCAAGGCCACCGGCGTCGAGCCGTACTTCGTCGGCAAGCCCAACCCGCTGATGATGCGTGAGGCGCTGAACACCGCCGGGGCCCACTCCGAGACCGCGGTGATGATCGGCGACCGGATGGACACCGACATCGTCGCGGGCATGGAGGCCGGCATGGAGACCATCCTGGTGCTCACCGGCCTCACCGCCGCCGCCGACGTCGAGCGCTTCCCGTACCGGCCGACCCGGGTGGTCAAGTCGATCGCGGACCTGGTCGACCTGGTCTAGCCTCTGCGGTGCCGTCGCGGGCCCCGTTCCGGCCGTTCGCCGGAGCGGGGCCCGTTGCGCACCGGCGGGTTCGTGCCGGCGGTTTCCTGTCGGCGGTTTCGTACCGCTGGTTTCGTACCGGTGGATTCGTATGTGTGGGGAGGCAGGGGCGGATGAGCACGACGGGGGAAGCACCGGGACTCGCGGAGGAGAAGCGGGTCACCTGGGCCGAGCTCTACTTCGACCTGGTCTTCGTCTTCGCGATCACCCAGGTGTCCGGGCTGCTGCACCACCACCACGACTGGACGGGCGTCGCCCGGGCGCTGGTGGTCTTCGTGCCGGTGTACTGGTGCTGGGTGGGCACCACCGTGCAGGCCAACATCCGGGACGTGGACAACCCGCGGGACCGCCTGGGCATCCTCGCCGTCGGGCTGGCGGGCCTGTTCATGGCGCTCGCCGTGCCCGGCGCGTACGGCGGGCGCGGCGTGCTGCTCGGCGCCGGGTACTGGCTGGCCCGGGTGGTGCTGCTGCTCCTGCTGATCCGCATCCCCGGCGTCTGGCGCGGTCCGTACGGGGCGGGGGTGCTGGTCAGCGGGCCGCTGCTGGTGGTCGGCGGACTGCTGCCGGACGGGCCGCGACTGGCGCTGTGGGCGGCGGCGGCGCTCTGCGACCTCGCCGCCCCGGTGGTGTTCCGGCGGCGACTGGCCGCGGTCGCGTACCACCCGGCGCACATGCCGGAGCGGTTCGCGCTGTTCCTGCTGGTGGCGCTCGGCGAGTCGATCGTCGGGATCGGCGGGACGGCCGCCGGTGCCCGGCTGGACGCCGCCGAACTCGCCGCCGTCGCGGCCGCGTTCACCATCTCGGCGGGGCTGTGGTGGCAGTACTTCGTCTACGCGGCGGACGCGATGCGGCACGCCGTGGTGATCGCCGACTCCCGCCGGGACGTCATCCGCCGGATCTTCCAGTACGGGCACCTGGCGCTGGCCGCCGGGGTGATCGGGGTCGCGGTCGGCTTCGGGGAGACCGTCGCGGACCCGTGGCAGACGCTCGGCCCCGGGTCGGTGGCGCTGCTGTACGGCGGGTGCGCGCTGTACCTGCTGACCTTCGGGTACACCCGCTGGATGATGTTCCGGCAGGTCGCGACGACCCGGATCGCCGCGGCGGTGCTGGTGCTGGCGCTGCTCCCGGCGATGGTCCGGCTGCCGGCGCTCGCGGTGCTGGTGGCGTTGGCGGCGCTGCTGGTGGGGCTCAACGTGGTGGAGCACCTGCGGGTGGCGCGAGCTGCTGCCGCCTCCTCTGCCTCCGCCGCCTCCGCTGCCCTCGGCTCCCCGGCGCCCGCCGCCGTCGATTCCCCGGTCTCCGCTCCGGTGGAGTGAGCTGTCAGTGGGGCTGTGTAGCGTTCGGGGTGAAAAAGGGCGTGCGGCCCAAAGGCCGCGGTGTGGGAGGTAGATGTCGTGACGGACACGGTCGAGGCGGGCGTGGTCGGGGCCGGCGCGGGCGGCGGTCTGGAGCTGCCCGAGTCCTGGCGCGCGGTGCTGGGCGCCGAGACGGAGAAGCCGTACTTCGCCGAGCTGGCGGCCTTCGTGGCGGCCCAGCGCGCGGAGCACGAGGTGTTTCCGCCGAGCGGCCAGGAGTTCGCCGCGCTGGAGGCCACCCCGTACGACAAGGTCCGGGTGCTCGTGCTCGGCCAGGACCCGTACCACGACAACGGCCAGGCCCACGGCATGAGCTTCTCGGTGCTGCCCGGCACCAAGACGCCGCCCTCGCTGCGCAACATCTTCAAGGAGCTGGACGCCGACCTGGGTATCCCGGCCCCGGACAACGGCTACCTGATGCACTGGGCCGAGCAGGGCGTGCTGCTGCTCAACGCGGTGCTCACGGTCCGCGCGCACGAGGCCAACTCGCACAAGGCGAAGGGCTGGGAGAAGTTCACCGACGCGGTGATCAAGGCGGTGAGCGAGCGTGAGGAGCCGGTGGTCTTCGTGCTGTGGGGCAACTACGCGAAGAAGAAGCTGCCGCTGATCGACACCGACAAGCACGTGGTGGTGCAGGGCGCGCACCCGTCGCCGCTGTCCGCCAAGCTGTTCTTCGGCAGCCGTCCGTTCTCGCAGATCAACGCCGCGCTGGACGGCTTCGGCGGCGAGTCGATCGACTGGCGGGTGCCGGACCTGAAGCAGGGCTGAGCACCCACCGGGGGGCGTGGGCGGGCGGTGGGGCGCGTTGCCACCTCGTTCGCTCACGGCCACCCTCCGTTCACCGCCCGTGGCGGCCACCCCGCACCGGGTGTGCTTAGCTGGTGCCGACCGGGTCGCCGGACCGGGTCTGGGGGAGGGGCGGCACGTGCGCCGGGTGGGACGGACAGCGGGATTCCGACGGGCCGTGGGGGCGGTCCTGGTCGCACTGGCGCTGGGTGCGGCGGGCTGTGGCGGCTCGACCGGCAGCCGGAGCGGCACCACCGCGTCGAGCCCCGGACCGGCGGGCTCGGCTGCTGAACCCGGTCCCGGTGCCGCGCCCAACTCCGGTGCCGCACCCGGGTCGGCGGGCCTCCCGCAGCTCCCCGGACAGGCCTTCTACGTCTCCGACCAGACCTCCGCCGCCCGCCAGGTCGCGGCCCTGCGCGGTCAGGGCCGGACGGCCGAGGCCGACACGCTGCTGCGGATCGCCGCCCAGCCCTCCTCGCAGTGGCTCGGCGAGCAGGGCGCCAAGGAGATCGCCGAGCAGGTGAGCCGCCGGGCCGCCGAGGCGGACCGCACGGCCGTCTTCGTCGCCTACAACATCCCGCACCGCGACTGCGGCCTCTACTCGGCCGGCGGCGCCACCGACGCCGCCTCCTACCGGGCCTGGATCAGCGGCGTCGCGGAGGCGCTCGGCGACCGCAAGGCCTGGGTGGTGCTGGAGCCGGACGCCGTCGCGCACACCCTGGACAACTGCGGGCTCAAGGGCGACCTGGCCGCCGAGCGGTACGGGCTGCTGGCCTTCGCTGTCCAGGAGCTGAAGAAGCGCCCGCAGGTGCGGGTCTACGTCGACGCGGGCAACCCCGGCTGGTCGCTGGACCCGGCCGAACTGGCCACCGCCCTGCGCAAGTCCGGGATCGGCGCGGCGGACGGCTTCGCCGTGAACGTCTCCAACTACTACGGCACCGACCGGAACGCGGCGTACGGTGCCGGCCTCTCCGCCGCCCTGGGCGGGAAGCACTTCGTCATCGACACCAGCCGCAACGGCAACGGGCCGCTGGGCGGCGACGCCTGGTGCAACCCAGCCGGGCGCGCGCTCGGTGAGCGGCCGACCGCCGACACCGGCCGGGTCGGGGTCGACGCGTACCTGTGGATCAAGAACCCGGGGGAGTCGGACGGCGAGTGCGGCCGGGGCGAGCCCCGGGCGGGCGAGTTCTGGCTGCCGTACGCGCTGGGCCTGGCGCAGTCCGCCCGTTGAGGCCGGCCTGCCAGTTGAGGCCCTCCCGCCTGTTGGGGCTGTCCTGCCCGCTGGGGCTGCGCACTGCCCGGACGTTCACCCGGTGACCTTGATCCAGCGCGCGACCGACGGGGTCCCGGCGGCGTCCGTCAGGAACAGCATGTACCACCCGGGCGGCAACAGGTTGGGGTTGCCCGGGAGGGCGAGCGCGACCCCGTCCGCCGAGCGCCCGGTGATGTCCAGGGCCACCGACCGCTGCTCGACGTCCGTCACGTGGGTGACCGAACTCGGCCGGATCAGTTTGGCCGTGGTGACCGCGTCCGGCCGCCCGGTGCCGACGGTGACGGTGCCGCCGAGCCTCGCGGTCTCCGGCGCGGCGCCCACCTGCGGGCGGTCGCCGTGGAACAGGTACGGCGGGGTGTAGATCTCGATGCGCTGCTCGAAGCCGCCCGGGGTGGTCTCGGCCTTGTCCGCGAACAGCGGGTTGGAGCCGAGCACGGCCACCCGGCCGTCCGGCAGCAGCAGCGCCTCGGAGTGGTAGTCGCGGCCGACGGTCGGCTCGGCGGCGGTGGTGAAGGAGTTGCTGCCCGGGTGGTAGACCTGCGCCTTGAGCAGGTCGCTGCCGCCCCGGCCCCGGTAGCCGCTGGAGCCGCCGGTGGTGAACACGGTGTCGTCCGGCAGGATCACGCTGTTGAGGTAGCGGGTGCCGCCCGCCGGCAGGTCCGGGCCCGGGGTGAAGACGGGCTCGGCGGCGGACAGGTCGGCGATGTCGGTGCGGGCGGTGGACAGCGGCGACTCACCGACGCCCCCGCCGCCGAGCACCATCACCTTCTGCGCCTGCGCGGGCGGCAGCAGCACCGAGGACGAGGTCTCGGTGAGGGCGGGGTCGCGCAGGCCGGGGACGGGCTGGAAGCCGTTGTTCGACAGGTCCCAGACGCCCGGCGCGCGGCCCTTCTCGGCCGGGCCGTAACCGGCGTTGGAGCCGGAGTAGAAGAGCTTGCCGGCGGCGGTGAGGAAGAGCGACGGGTAGGTCGGGAAGTACCGGTCGGGGGCCTTGGACCAGGTCTTGCTCTTCGGGTCGTAGACCTCGTTGTTGTTGCCGTTGAGGATCTCCCCGGTGTCGTCCAGCCCCGACACGGTGACCACCCGGCCGTCGCCGAGCCCGGTCAGCGTCGGGTACCACCGGGCGTACGCCATGTCGGTGACCTGCTCGTACAGTTCGGTGTCCGGGTTGAACTCGAAGGCGGAGCGGATGCCCTGGTACTCCTGCTTGTCCAGGGTGAGCTTCTCGCTCTGGCCGTACAGGTTGTGGGCGTCGGCCTCGGTCAGGCCCTTGATCCGGTACTGGGTACGGGAGTTGGCGACGAAGTCGGCGCCCTCCCCGACCGCCTCGACGAACACGTGCTGCTCGCCGGCGGTGACGACGGTCTGCTTGCCCGAGCCGGTCTTCACCGCGGCCGGGACGGTCACCGCGGCGGTGGAGGCGTACTCGCGCCCGTTCGGGGCGACGAAGACCGTGCCCTTGGGGAAGGTCCGGGCGCGTTCCGGGCTCTCGTTGCGCACCCGCATGACGCCGGCCGCCTTCTTCACCGCACCCGCCAGCTTCTCGTACCGTGCGGTGCCGCCGGCCACCAGCAGCCGGCCGTCGGGCAGCGAGCTGTGGCCGCCGCAGAACATGTCGGCCGGGGTGGGTACCAGCTTGTAGGTGTTGTTGGCCGGGTCCCAGAGCAGGCTCTTGAAGGTGCCCGCGGCGAAGTGCTTCTCGTCGTTGCCGGAGCCGGCCACGATGAGGACCTTGCCGGTGCGCAGCAGGGTGGCGTGGACGGCGTTGACCCGGAACTCGGCGGGCAGGGTCAGGGTCTGCCAGTGGCCGTACTCCGCCTTGTACTCGGGGCGGTTGATCACGTACTGGTGGTACTGCTCGGTGGCGAAGCCGAGGACGGCGGGGGCGTTCATCCCGGCCACGGTCAGCGCGACGGTGCTGCCGAGGGCGAAGCGCTTGGTCCGGCCGGTCTTGTGGATCTTCACGGTGGTCGGTCCCCTCGTTCGGTTCGGTTCGTGCGCTTGGTCGGTGCGGCGTGCGGCGTGCGGTTCGTGCGGAGTGCGGGGCGAGACGTGCGGGGTGTGGCGAGCGGGGCGGGTTCAGCGGGTGGTGGCGGTCGTGCCGTCCAGGGCCGGTGCGGTGGTCGGTGGGAGCGGCGCGGGCCCCACCGGGCCCACCGGATCCGTCGACGCGTTCCGTGGGTCGCGGGCGTGCCGGGGGCGGCGCTTCTCCAGGACGACCTTCGGGGCCTCCGCGCGACCGCCGGTCACGGTGAGGGTGGCCGTGGGCCGGGTGCGCCGACGGCGGACGGCGTCGCCGGCCAGGACCAGGACCGGCAGTACGGTCAGGCCCAGCGCGAGCCACGCCCAGGTGCGCATGGCGGCGTGGTCGTAGCCGGTGTGGAAGGACGCGGCGATCGCGCCGCCGAACACCAGCGCCCAGAACAGGTGGAAGCGGAAGGTGCCCACCCGGTCGGGGCTGATCGACCGCCCCTTCGGCGTCACCACGAAGCGGCTGCGCCGCCGTACCAGCGCCTGCAACAGCGAGGCCGCGTAGACCGGACCGCACAGCGCCGACATCATCATGCCCGCGACCCCGGAGGAGCCGGCCGGCTCGTGCGGGCTCACGTTGTGCTTGCGGTTCCAGGTGTAGAGCAGCAGTTGGAGGGCGGCGGCGTCGCTGTACAGCATCATCCAGATCTCGGACGACACGTGGACGCCCGAGGCGCCGAACACCAGGTAGAGCACGCTGGACACCCCGCCGAGCAGCCAGGTCAGGGCCGCCATCGGGTAGAAGCCGACCATCAGCGAGTAGTTGAGCAGCCGCCCGGGCGACAGCCGCCAGAGCACCCGCCAGTACTGGGTGAGCAGCGTCTCGTAGGTGCCGCGGCTCCAGCGCAGTTGCTGGGAGAAGAAGTCGGTCCAGGAGGCCGGTCCCTCGCCGACCGCGAGGACGTCCGGGGTGTACACGGACTTCCAGCGTTCACCAGTCTCCGGGTTTCGGCTCCGGTGGAACTCCAGGCCGGTCGCCATATCCTCCGTGATGGAGTCGTACAACCCGCCGATCGACTGGAGCGCGCGGATTCTCACCGCGTTGTTGGTGCCGACGAACATGGGCGCGCCGTAACGGTTTCCGGCGCGCTGGATGAGTGCGTGGAAGAGGTACTGCTGGCTCTCCGCGAATTTGGTGACGGCCGAACCGGAGCTCCGGTAGTTCCCGTACACCTGGGGTCCGACCACGAATGCCACGTCGGGGTCGCGGAAGTAGCCGAGCATCCGCTCGCAGAAGTCCGGCAGCGGGACGTGGTCGGTGTCGACCGAGACCCAGAAGTCGTAGTCGTCCCCGTGCGCCTGCAACCAGGCGTTGTAGTTGCCGTGCTTGGTACGGGCACGGAAGCGGCCCCGGGGCTGGTTCCAGTGCGGCCGGCCGAACCGGCTGAAGTGGTGCACGCCCAGCTCGGCGCAGAGCGCCTGCATCGCAGGATCGTTTCCCTCGTCCAGCAGCCAGACGTCGTACGGGCCGTCGTGCCGGACGGCACGCGCCGCGACGAGCGTGGCCCGCACCATCTCCGGGGGCTCCTTGCCCGGCACGCAGGTGGTGAGGAAGGCCACCCGGGTGCCGGACCGCGGCGTCACCGGTACCGGATCGCGGGCGACGAGCGTGGCATGGGTGTTGGAGACCACGTTGACCAGCCGGAACACCTCGACCACGGCGATGATCCCGATCATCACCTTGTCGCCGAGCAGCACCAGGGCGTCCGTCTCGCCGGGCCGCTCCGGCCAGTGCTCCGGCAGCAGCAGCCAGATCAGCAGCACCGCCTCCACCACCGGGGCCGCCGCCAACAGCAGCCCGGCCCGGATCCGGTGCGGCTCGCGGCGTAACAGGCTGCGGTACTGGACCCGGTACGGGGCGTCGCGCCCGCCGTCGTACCCGTCCTCGTGCCCGTCCTCGCGCGTGCCGCCGTACGTGCCGTCGGCGTACGTGTCGTCGGCGTACGCTTCCTCGCCGTACGCGCCGGGGCCGTACACGCTGCCGTACACGCCGTCGTGAAGGTCCTCGTCCTCGTCCGGATCGACCGCCGGACCGGCGAGCCGGCTGAAGTGGCCGTAGTCGTAAGGGGCTTCGGGCACGGGTACGGCGGCCAGGGCGTCGTCGACGTCCCCGGCGCTTCGTCCGCGGGCCGTTCCGGCGTCCTTCTGTCGCGAG
Organism: Kitasatospora sp. NPDC097643; assembly: GCF_040302625.1. Classification (NCBI taxonomy): domain Bacteria; kingdom Bacillati; phylum Actinomycetota; class Actinomycetes; order Kitasatosporales; family Streptomycetaceae; genus Kitasatospora; species Kitasatospora sp. NPDC097643. The sequence goes on from NZ_JBEOSA010000002.1 coordinate 146,921, forward strand.
AACGGCAAGGTCATCGTCAGCTCCCCCCGGCGGGGCCGACCGTGGTGGCGGACCCCTTGGTGCGTGTTCCGACCGGGGGTATGCGACCCGATGTCCTCTGGTGCGCCCGACCGGCCGCGTACGACGGGCTGGATCCGCTCCCCCCGGAGCTTTGCTTCGCCTGCCTCGGAAGCCGTCCAAGCAGAACACCGCCCGGTGAACTGCGGTGTTTCCAGGCAGTTTCCGGGCTGTCAATCGCGTAAAGCGTATGCGAGCGATTTTATTGTGCGACTGCGCGGTGACTTCGAATGCGGGATCCGGCGCTTCCCGGCTTCCCCTCCGGGTGCGCGGGATCCATGACCCTGCCAACTCTCCCGGAGGGCAGGCGTGATCGCAACCGATCTGGGAAATGATCACCGCGTAGGCGTGAAGAAAGTACGGTTCCAAGCCACACCGCGACCGGATGGTGATATCGGTGCGGTTTTCGTGCGGGAGTTCGCCGGAGATGCCCCGAAAGGGCGGGTGAACTCCGGCCGGACCATCCAGGGGACGGCGATCCGGCCGGGTCACGGCGGTTGGCGCGTTTGGCCCGTTCGGCCAGTTCGGGGTTCCGCTGCGTTCAGCGCGGCGGGAGCAGGGGCGCGCCGGTCGCCGCCTGGACCTCCGCGAACCCCACGCCCGGTGCCGTCTCCACCGCCCGCAGCCCCTCCGGGGTCACGTCGACGACGGCCAGGTCGGTCACGATCCGGTCCACAACTCCCCTCCCTGTAGCGGGAAGTGAGAGTTCCTCGACGATCTTCGGGGAGCCGTCCCGGGCGGTGTGCTCCATGACGACGATCAGCCGGCAGGCCCCGTGCACGAGGTCCATCGCGCCGCCCATGCCCTTGACCGTCTTGCCGGGGATCATCCAGTTGGCGAGATCGCCGGTGGCCGAGACCTGCATCGCGCCGAGCACCGAGACGTCGATCCGGCCGGCCCGGACCATGCCGAACGAGAAGGCCGAGTCGAAGTACGCGGCGCCGGGTGCGACCGTCACCGTCTCCTTCCCGGCGTTGATCAGATCGGCGTGCTCGGTGCCGTCCAGCGGGTAAGGCCCCACGCCCAGGATGCCGTTCTCCGAGTGCAGCACCACCTCCACACCCGGCGGGAGGTGACTGGGGATCAGGGTGGGCAGGCCGATGCCCAGGTTCACGTACTGCCCGTCGCGCAGCTCACGGGCCGCCCGCGCGGCCAGTGCGTTGCGCGGGTCGAGCGCGGTCGGGGCAACGCGCCCGGCACTCGCCGGGGTGGCCGGGCTCGTCGGCATGGACGACATGGACGGCATGGCCGGGGTGGCCGAGGTGGCCAGGGCGGCCGGGGTGGTGGACATCGGCTCAGGCCTCCTGGAGTGCGGAGCGGACGGTCCGGCGCTCGATGCGCCGGTCCTCGGGGTCGGCGGCCACCACCCGGTCCACGTACACCCCGGGCAGGTGCACGGCGTCCGGATCCAGCGCTCCGGGCTCGACGATCCGGTCCGCCTCGACCAGCGTGATCCGGCCGGCAGCCGCGCAGAGCGGGTTGAAGTTGCGGGCGGCCGCGTGGAACACGCAGTTGCCGTGCCGGTCCGCCACCTCGGCCCGGACCAGCGCGTAGTCCGCGGTGATCGCCTCCTCCAGGAGGTACCGGCGGCCGCCGAACTCCCGGACCTCCTTGGCCGGTGAGGCCAGGGCCACCGAACCGTCCGCCGCGTAGCGCCAGGGCAGCCCGCCCTCCTCGACCTGGGTGCCCACCCCGGCGGGGGTGTAGAACGCCGGGATGCCGGAGCCGCCGGCCCGCAACCGCTCCGCCAGCGTGCCCTGCGGGGTCAGCTCCACCTCCAGCTCACCGGACAGGTACTGCCGGGCGAACTCCTTGTTCTCGCCGACGTACGAGGAGGTCATCCGGGCGATCCGGCCCGCCCGCAGCAGCAGGCCCAGCCCCCAGTCGTCCACCCCGCAGTTGTTCGAGACCACTTGCAGGCCGGTGGCGCCGGCGGCCTCCAGCGCATCGATCAGCGTGCTCGGGATGCCGCAGAGGCCGAAGCCGCCGACGGCCAGCACCGCACCGTCGGGGATGTCCCCGACGGCATCGGCGGGGGAGTCCAGGACCTTGTCCAAGGGATCACCTCATGAGGAGTGGGACGTGGGAGAGGGAGGGCGGGGCGGCCGGGCGGGCGGTTGATACCGAAGGGCTCTACCGGAGGCGCTGAAGCCGGACGCGCGGCTCCACCGGAGAGCGCTGCCGGATGGCTCCACCGGAGGGCGCTGCCGAGGGGCCGCCCCGCCCCTCCACCGTCACCGGGCACGGGCCACCCCAGCCATGGCGCCCGCCCCCATGCCCGGATACGGGCCCGTGTCGGCGGGCCACACCGGGATGCCCGAGGGGCGGCGCCGGCCGGGCGGTATGTCGACCGAAGCCACATCAACGCGGGCTGATGCGTCGCCCGGGCACATGTCGCCCCTCCCACCGCACACCTACGGTTCCGGCATCCACCCGCCGCACCCCCAGGAGTCGGTCACCATGCGCAGCTCGACAGTCCCCACCAGGACCGCCTCCGGCGCCCGCCCGGGCGAGGCCGTGACCGGCGGCCCGGCCCGGAAGCTCGCCGCCGTCGCGGCCTGCGTGCTGCTCGCCGCGGGCTGCGCCAAGGCCGGCACCGCCGGGACGAGCTCGGCGGACGCCGGCGGCACGAAGAGCCCGGTCAAGGTCGGCCTGGTGTACTCCAAGACCGGGCCGCTCGCCGCCTACGGCAAGCAGTACCTGGAGGGCTTCAAGGCCGGCCTGGCCTACGCGACCAAGGGCACTGGTGCGGTCGACGGACACCGGATCGAGTTCGAGGAGCAGGACGACGCGGGCGACCCGGCCAAGGCGGTGTCCGCCGCCAAGGACCTGATCGGCAAGGGCTACAAGGTCCTGGCCGGCTCCACCGCCTCGGGCGTCGCCCTCCAGGTCGGCCCGATCGCCGCCCAGAACAAGGTGCTCTTCGTCAGCGGCCCGGCCGCCGCCGACAAGGTCACCGGCTTGAACAAGTACACCTTCCGTTCCGGCCGCCAGTCCTACCAGGACATCCGCACCGCGGCCTCGTTCATCGGTGACGCCAAGGGCAAGAAGGTCACCGTGCTCGCTCAGGACAACGCCTTCGGGCAGGCCAACGTGGCCGCCGTCAAGGCCGTGCTCGGCACCCAGGGCGCGACGGTCGAGCAGGTGCTCGCCCCGCCGAGCGCCACCGACCTGACCCCGTTCGCCACCCAGGCCAAGACCGCCAAGCCCGACCTGCTGTTCGTCGCCTGGGCCGGCGACACCGCGTCGGCCCTGTGGACGGCGCTCAACCAGCAGGACGTGTTCACCGGCACCAAGGTCGTCACCGGCCTGGACCTGGCCGCCTCCTACCCGTTGTTCGGTCCGGCCGGCGAGAAGATCTCCTTTCTGAATCACTACTTCGGTGGCGCCGCCGGCACCCCGGTGGAGAAGGCCATGGACGAGGCCGTCACCGCCGCCGGCGGGAGGCCCGACATCTTCACCCCCGACGGCTTCACCGCCGCCCAGCTGATCGTGCACGCCGTCGAGGCCAACCACGGCTCCGCCGAGGACACGTCGTCCCTGGTCAAGGCGCTGGAGGGCTGGAGCTTCGACGGGGTGAAGGGCCGCACCACGGTGCGCGCCGAGGACCACGCCCTCCTCCAGCCGATGTTCCAGGTCCGGCTGACCGGCACCGGTGCCGCAGCCAAGCCCTCGGTGGAGAAGACCCTGACCGCGGACGAGGTGGCGCCCCCGGTCACCCCGATGGCGGGCTGATCCCCATGCCCGTGCGTGCTTCCACTCCTTCCTCCTCCGGTTCCCGTCCCGTCGGTGCGGCACCGCTCTCCGAGGGCGGCGGCCGGACCGCCCCGGTGCTGCGGCTGGACGGGCTCGGCTGGTCCGTCCGCGGTGTGCCGATCGTCGAGGACGTCTCCTTCTCGGTCGGCGAGGGCGAGTTCATCGCCTTCATCGGGCCCAACGGTGCCGGCAAGACCTCCCTCTTCAACTTGATCTCCGGCATCTACCCGGCGAGCCAGGGCCGTCTCCACCTCGACGGTGCGGACGTGACCGCCGAGGCCGTGCACGCCAGGGCGCGCCGCGGGCTCGGCCGGACCTTCCAGACCTCCTCCCTCTGGCCGGGGATGACCGTCGCCGACCATGTCCGCCTGGCCGCCCAGGCGGCGGCCGGACCACGTGCCTCGTACCGGATCTGGCGCCGCGCCGATCGTTACGAGGACCAGTTGGCCGAGACCCTGCGCCGCACCGAACTCACCCATCGCGCCGGCACATTGGCCGGCGCGCTCTCGCACGGCGAGAAGCGCAAGCTGGAGCTTGCCGTCCTGCTCGTCGCCGACCCCCGTCTGATCCTGCTGGACGAGCCGATGGCCGGGGTCAGCGCCGAGGAGGTGCCCGCCCTCACCGAACTGATCCGCTCCGTGCACCGCGACCTCGGCCGGACGGTCCTGATGGTCGAACACCACATGGACGTCCTGCTCGGGCTCGCCGATCGTCTGGCCGTGATGCACCACGGCGCGCTGCTCGCCCTGGACACCCCCGAGGCCGTGATGGCCGACTCCACCGTGCAACAGGCCTACCTGGGCGAGGCGCTGTGACCTCCTCTCCTGCCGCGGATCCAACGTCCGTGTCCGCTACCGATCCCCTCCTCTCCGTCCGCGATCTGCGGGTGGTCATCGACGGGCTGCACATCCTGCACGGCGTCGACCTCGACGTGGCGCCCGCCGGGGTCACCGCCCTTCTGGGCCGAAACGGCGCGGGCAAGACCACTACCGTCAAGGCCGTGATGGGCCTGGTGCCGCGTACCGGAAGCATCCGTTTCTCCGGTGTGGAACTCTCCTCCCTCCCGACGCACCTGGTGGTTCGTCATGGCGTCGGCTATGCGCCCGAGGACCGCGGGATCTTCGCCGGTCTGACGGTCGCCGAGAACCTTCGCCTCGCCGAGCGCGCCGTCCGGAGCGATGTCGACGGGGCGTCGGGCGGAGCGCCGATCGGGGTGTCGGGCGGGGACGAGCCGAACTATCGGCTCGTTCACGAGCTCTTCCCCGAACTCAAGCAGCGGGCCGGACAGTTGGCCGGGACGCTCTCCGGTGGCCAGCAGCAGATGGTGGCGATCGGCCGGACGCTGCTCAATCGCAACCGGTTGATCATCGCCGATGAACCCACCAAGGGTCTGGCGCCGAAGATCGTCGCCGAGGTGGCCGACGTGCTGGCGCGGGCGGCCGAGGCCGTGCCCGTTCTCCTGGTCGAGCAGAACCTCGCCCTCGTCCGCCGACTCGCCGGCACCTGTGCCGTCCTGGCCGACGGTCGTACCGCCCACCAGGGCGACACCGCCGCGCTGCTGGCCGATGAGGAGGCCGCTCGCCGTCTGCTCGGTGTCGGCACCCGCCGACCGGCCGCCGGCGGCTCCCCGCCGGTCGGCTCCCCGGCCGCCGCTGTCGTCACCGCCGAGGTGAAGCCCTGATGGACACCGTCGTTCTCCTCTCCTGTACCGGACTCGGTCTCGGTGCGTTGTACTTCCTGGTCGCCTCCGGTCTGTCGCTGATCTTCGGTCTGATGGACGTGCTGAACTTCGCGCACGGCGCCCTGCTCTCCATCGGCGCCTATGCCACCTGGTGGGCCGGTGCCGAGGCGGGCCTCTCCTTCTGGCTCGCCGTGCCCTTCGGCACCCTGGTCGGGACGGCCGCGGCCGTCCTGCTGGAGCTCTTCCTGATCCGGCCGCTCTACAGCCGCCCACGCGACCAGATCCTCGCCACTGTCGGCGTCGGCCTCGCCGTGCCCGCCCTCCTGATGGGGATCTGGGGCGCGGACGCCCGCCCCTTCCCCCAGCCGGCCGTGCTCTCCGGCACCTGGCACCTGCTCGGTGCGACCGTCCCGGTCAATCGCTTCGTGCTCGTGGCCGCCGCTGCGGTGCTGCTGCTCGCTCTTCGGTTGTTCCTCGCCCGCACCCGCTACGGGCTGATCGTCCGGGCCGGCGTCGAGGACCGGGCGATGGTCACGGCGCTCGGTATCGACGTCCGCAGGGCGTTCACCCTCGTCTTCGCCCTCGGTGGGGCGGCCGCCGCGCTCGGCGGCGCCCTCGGCGGCCTCTACTTCGGTTCGGTCAACCCCGGTCAGGGGACCGGCCTGCTCATCTTCGCCTTCGTCGTCGTGGTGATGGGCGGCATGGGCTCGGTCACCGGAGCCGCCGCGGCCTCGGTGGGCGTCGGCCTTGTGCAGCAGTTCGCCAACTACTACACCGGTGCCGGGCTCGGCGACCTCTCGGTCGTCGTCCTGCTCGCCGTCCTGCTTCTGGTCCGACCCCGTGGACTCACCGGGAGGCTCGCGTGAGCGCCGATACTCCGATCACGAGCACCGGTGGCCCCGCGGTCGACCGTGGCGCCGCCGCTGCAACAGGGGGGACTGACACCAGCCCTGCCGCAACCACCCTGTCGGCGAAGGGGACTGACACCAGCTCCGTCGACACCGGCACTGTGGCAGAGGGGACCGACATCAGCCAAGCCGAAATACCGCCTGGACACACGAACGAGTGGAGAGCCGTCACTCGAACAGGTGATTCAATCAATCACCGCTGGACACGAACGAACCGAGCACTACGCTGGTGGCCGATCGCTCTGCTGATCACGCTCCTTGTCGCCCCATATAGTGCGCTTCCCGTCCCGGGACTGCTCGACGGCCCGCTCGGCAGCCCCGGAAGTCTCCAACTCCTCGCCCTGTGCCTGCTCTACGGGGCCCTCGCCACCGGCTACGACCTCCTGCTCGGCCGTACCGGACTGCTCTCCTTCGGCCACGCGCTCTACTTCGCGACCGGCCTCTACGCCACCGACCTCGGCATGCTGGAGCTGCGACTGCCGTTCGCCGCCGCCGCGCTCTTCGGCGTCGCTTGTACCGCGGCGTTGGCCCTGCTGCTCGGCTCGGTCAGCCTCCGCGTCACCGGCATCGGCTTCTCCATGGTCACCCTCGCCTTCGCCCAAGCCGGCTCGATCCTCGTCCAGCGCAACCCCGGTGGCGTCACGGGTGGCGAGGAGGGCCGCTCCGCTCCGGCCGACCTGCTGCCCTCCGGGCTGCTCGGCATCGAGAACACCGCCAACCTCTACTGGATCGCCGTCGGCTACCTGGTGCTGACGCTCGCCGTGGTCCACTGGTCCGTCAACTCCCCGACCGGTCGGGTCTGGGAGGGCATCAAGGAGAACGAGCGCCGGGTCGAGGTGCTCGGACTACGGCCCTACGGCTACAAGTTGGTCGCCTTCGTCCTCGCCGGGGCGCTCGCCGGGCTGGGCGGGGTGGTCTACCTGCTCCTGACCGGCGGGGCCACCCCGCAGGCCGCGAGCTCGGACGCCACCCTCGCTCTCCTGGTCATGGTGGTTCTCGGCGGATCCGGCACCCGCTGGGGCCCGTTGCTCGGCGGCGTCCTCTACACCTGGGCCGGCCACCGCCTCGGGGACCTCGCCAACTCCGCGACGATCGCGGAGCTGCCCGCAGCGCTGCGGGTGCCACTCTCCCAACCCCTCTTCCTGCTAGGCGGCTTGTTCGTCGTGGTGGTCTACCTGCTGCCCGGCGGCCTGGCTAGACTGCCTGCCCGCATCCGCGCCGCCAGATCCGCCCGTTCCGTCCGGACGCCGGCGAATGTCCGGACCGCTCGCCCCGCCGGAGGTAGCCCCGCGTGAGCCAGTCATCCCTGAAGCCGGAGGAGTTGAGCGTCCCCGTGTCCGGTGGGGACCTGACCGTCCTGCGGTGGCCCGCCGCCGAGCCGGGGGCCGCGACGGTCGTGGCGGTGCACGGCATCACCGCCAACGGGCTTGCCTGGTACGAGGTCGCGCGACGGCTCGCCGGGCGGGTCACCCTACTCGCGCCCGACCTCCGGGGCCGCGGCGCCAGCCGCGCGGTCGCCGGACCGTACGGGCTGGCCCGGCACGCCGACGACGTGGCCGCGCTGATCACGGCCCTCGGTGTGGGGCCCGCCACCGTGGTCGGCCACTCCATGGGCGCCTGGGTCACCGCCCTGGCCGCCGTCCGGCATCCGGAGCTCGTCCGGCGGGTGCTGTTGGTGGACGGCGGGGTGAGCTTCCCGCTGCCGGACGGCGTCCGCGAGGAGGACGCCCTGGCCGCGGTGCTCGGGCCTGCGCTCGCGCGGCTGTCGATGACCTTTCCGGACCGGGAGGCCTACCGGAAGTTCTGGCGGGACCACCCGGCCCTGAGTGCCGGGTGGTCGGCGGAGATCGATACTTACACCCAGCGCGATCTCATCGGCACCGAGCCCGAACTGCACTCCTCCTGCGTGCTGGAGGCCGTCCAGGTCGATGGCGCCCAGGTCCTGCTGGACCGCGAAGCGGCCGAGGCCGTGCATCAGTTGCCGTGCCCGGCCGAGCTGATCTGGGCGGAACGCGGCCTGCTCGACGAACCACAGGGCCTCTACGGCCACCAGCGGCTCGCCCGGGCCGGCCTGGACCCGGCCCGGGTGCCGGCCGCGCTCGTGTCCGGCAGCAACCACTACTCGATCCTCTGGGGCGAGGCGGGGGCCGAGAGCATCGTCCGGAGCCTGCTCGCGGACGGGCCCGCCGCTGAATAGCGGCCGGACGCCGACGACTTCGACCGGCCGCGGCGCTCACCCCGCCGACTGTGGCGGCCGGCACGGCCACAGGTCGTCGGTCCGCCGGCTCGCGGGTACCGGGTGGTCAGTCGCCGGCCGAGGTGGTCGAGTGTGCGGCCGTGGGCCTCGTTGTCAGCCCGCCGCGCCCAGGAAGGTCTCCCAGCCGCCGGTCGGAGCCTGGCCGACGTTGAGCGTGCGCAGCTTGCGCAGGGTGGACTGGTCCTGCACCTCCAGCCACTCGACCAGCTGCCGGAAGGACACCAGCCGGACCTCCGGCTTGCTCGCGATCGTCTTGAGGGTCTCCTCGACGGCGTCCATGTAGATGCCGCCGTTCCACTGCTCGAAGTGGTTGCCGATGAAGAACGGCGCGCGGTTGCTGTTGTAGGCGCGGTCGAAGCCGGCCAGGTAGGAGTCCCGGGCCTGGTTGCGCCAGTCGTTGTACTTGGACGGGTCGCCCTTGGTGGTGCCGGCGGACTGGTTGGCCAGGATGTTGTAGTCCATCGACAGCACCTGGAAGGTGTGCCCGGGGAACGGGATCGACTGCAGCGGGAAGTCCCAGACCTTGCCGTCCTGCACCTTCTGCGGCCATATCTGCTGGCCGCCCGAGGAGCTGGCGTCGTACTTCCAGCCCAGCTTCGCGGCGGTCGGGAGCAGTGCCTTCTGCCCCTCCAGGCACGGGGTCCGGCCGCCTATGAGCTCCTTCTTGTAGTCGAAGGGAAGCGGGTCGACGTCGGTGAAACCGGTGTTGGTCCGCCACTGGGTGACGAAGCCGATCGCCTGGTCGATCTCGCTCTGCCAGTCCTCCGGGGTCCACATGTTGACCCCGTTCTTGTCCGGGCGGCTGGAGCAGAAGTGCCCGTTGAAGTGGGTTCCGATCTCGTGCCCGGCCAGCCAGGCCTGGCTGATGAGCTTGATCGTGCTCTTGACCGCGCCGTCCGACAGGTACGGGATGTCGGAGGCACCGACCGAGTGCTTCGGCGGGTGGTACAGGTCGGCCTTGCCCTTGGGCAGGGTGTATATCCCGGAGAGGAAGAAGGTCATCGACGCCTTGTACTGCTCCGCCAGCTTGAGGAAGCGGGGGAACTGGTTGTCGTCGGTGCCGCCCGCGCCGTCCCACGAGAACACGACGAACTGGGGCGGCCGCTCACCGGGCTTGAGCTTCTCGGGCTTCGGCTGGTTCGGCTGCGGGCCGGTGTCCGCGTTGGAACCGTCGCCGATCGGGGTGCCCTTGGGAACCACCGCCTTGGCCGGGTCGGGCGTGCCGGTCTGCGGGGCGTCGCTGGTGCTGCCGCCGGAGGTGGGGGAGGAGACCGGGCTCTTACTTGATCCGCTGCTGGAACAGGCCGAGACCGCGCCGAGGGCTGCGGTCGCAGCGGTCGCACTGAGCACCGTCCTGCGCGAGATGCTGGTCATGGTCTCCCCTGGGTACCGACGCCGGTGGTGAGGGCTGCTCAGGCCTTACCGGTCAAATCGGGCAATTGATGATTATTCCGCCGTTAGCATGTCATGTGGTCGCAACGGCCACCAAGGTCGCCGAGGTCCGACGACAGTCAACACGTCGTCCGCACCCGGCTGGGCTGCACGGATGCGTTGTCTGTTGCCGACCTGTGACGCTTCGCACCTCACGGCGCCAAGGGAGTACGGTACCGCCGCTTCGCCGGGGCCGGTTGGAGTTCGCCGGTGCCTGATATGGTCCGCCGCACGTCCGGGCAGACCGAGGCCGCGGCGCGTGGAGCGGCCGGCGCGGAGTGGTTCAGAGCGAGGTCAGTCGCCGGCTGCGGCGAACTATTCGCGCGATGGCGGTGCTGACGATGGTGGCGGCAGTGCAGGAGACGGCCATGCTCAGCCACGCGGTGTCGAACCAGTGGCTGTTCAGCCAGCCCAGCGTCACGATGTACGCGGCCCAGACCAGTGCCGCCAACGCCGACCAGTGCAGGAACCGGTGCGGATGGGCGGCGGAGTGGCCGATGGCCAGGTCCAGCACGGTCCGCCCGGCCGGGACGAACCGGGCGATCACCACCATCGCGGCGGCCGCCCCGTGCGGGCGTTCGATCAGTGCCCGCTGGACCCTGGTCACGCTGGCCGCCAGTCGCGGGCGCCGGGCGAGTCTGCGCTGGAGGAGCGGGGCGCCGCGCCGGGCGAGGTGCAGCAGCAGGAGGTCGCCGAGGAAGGACGCCGCCGCCACGCCCAGGCCGAGCATGACCGGAGCGCCGTCGATCTGGGCGGTCTTGAGTACGGCGAGGATGACCAGCGTTCCGCTGGGGAGGAATGGGAGCAGGGCGTCCCCGAGCACGGCGCAGAGCGCCAGGGCGCAGATCCACGAGGATCCGATCGCCGCCACGAAGTCCAAGACCTTACTCCCTCCACGCCGCCCGGGGGAGCAGGTGGCTGCTGGGGTCCAACGCTAGCGCCTCGACTTTTCATGCCATGAAGCACCCCGGGTGTACCGGGTCTCACGGACGGCGATCAACGTCGCAAAAGGCTGAGCTGCTGTGGTCCGCGGCCAGTGTGGCTCGGGCTGCCGGAGCCTGGCTAGTGGCGGGGTGGTTTGTGGCCGGACGCTCACGCGTTGCGTCGCATCGGACAGGGGTGGCCTGGCCTCGGTCGTGGCCCTTGCCTCGGGGCGGCCGGCGCCACCAAGGCGCGAGCCCCCGGAGCGGGGTGCCGCTCCGGGGGCTCGCGGGGATCGATCGGCGCTGGTCCAGCCCGACGATCTTGCTGGCGGATCGCGGATCCCGTTGGGTGACCCGCTCCTGATCACTAGCCTGCCGGACGCCGGCCGCCGATCGCGAGCCCTGGGCCTGGCGACTTCCGGCGCTGGCGTGAAGTCGCCATCCGAGCAGCAATGTTGACTGTCCGTCGGCCGAACGATCGGTTGGTGGACTGGTGCTGTGCAGGCCCGGAACAGCCTCTGGGCAGGTCGGCGCCCGGGCGTCGCGGAGCCGGGAACAGTGGGCCCGGCGCGGTGGTTGGCCCCCTACGGAAGCAGCGACCGCGGGGCCACCCGAGCCCTGCGCGCGGTCGCCCGGAACAACCGGCTCAAGGACAGCCAGGAGGGCGGAGGGCATGACCACCGAGGACCAGCAGGAGCACGAGCACGGGACGGAGCCGCGGGCCGACGCGGCGATCCGGGGCACCGCCCGCGGTACGGCACCCGCTCCGCTCTCGATCCTCGACCTCGCCACCGTCGGCGCCGGCTACACGCCCGCCGAGGCGCTGACCGTGACCACCACGCTGGCCCAGAAGGCCGAGCAGTGGGGGTACCACCGCTTCTGGGTGGCCGAGCACCACGGCATGCCCGGGGTGGCCAGCTCAACCCCGGCCGTCCTGTTGGCCCACCTCGGTGCCAACACCACTCGGCTTCGGCTCGGCTCGGGCGGGGTCATGCTCCCCAACCACGCCCCGCTGACCATCGCCGAGCAGTTCGGCCTGCTGGAGGCCCTGCACCCCGGCCGGATCGACCTCGGACTCGGCCGTGCCCCCGGCACCGACCAGGCCACCGCCCGGGCGCTTCGCCGCGGCCTCGCCGAAGGCGCGGACGACTTCCCGCAGCAACTCGCCGAGCTGACCCACTTCCTGGACGGCGACTTCCCGCCCGGGCACCCCTACTCCCGGCTGACCGCCGTCCCCAAGGGCGAGGGGCGCCCGCCGATCTGGCTGCTCGGCTCCTCCGGCTTCAGCGCCCAGCTGGCCGGCCGTCTCGGTCTGCCGTTCGCGTTCGCGCACCACTTCAGCAGCGCCAACACGCTCCCGGCCCTCGACCTCTACCGGGACTCCTTCCGGCCGTCAGAGGTGCTCACCGAGCCGTACGCGCTGATCGGGGTGGGCGCGGTGGCCGCCGATGACGAGGCCACCGCCCGTCGCCTCGCGCGGTCCGGCGCCCTCGGCATGCTCCGGATCCGGCGCGGCACCCCCGGGCTGGTCCCGACCCCGGAGGAGGCCGAGTCCTACCCGTACAGCCCGGTCGAGGCGGACTTCATCGACGGCTGGCTCGACAACATCGTCCTGGGCACCCCGGGCCAGGTCGCGGACGGGTTGGAGGCCCTGCGCAAGCGGACCGGGGTGGACGAGCTGATGGTCACCTCGAACATCCACGGCCACGAGGCCCGGCTCCGCTCCTACGGCCTGATCGCCGAGGCGTACGGCCTGACGGCAGGAGCCTGACGGCACGATCCGGACGGCAGCGGACTGACAGCGCGCGGGCCGGGTGACGCGACCCGGCCTCCGCAGCCCCTGCCCATGTCCCCGCTCCTGCCCCTGCCCGGCCTCCCCGCCCGGATCCGGTTACCGGCCGACCGGGCGGGGCCGGCCCTCGCGGAGTATGGCCGCGACCCGCTCGGCCTCGCCCGGCCGGGCGAAGTACCAGCCCTGGGCGGTGTCGCAGCCGGTCAGCCGCAGCCGCTCGGCCTGGGCGGCGTTCTCGATGCCCTCGGCCGTGACGGTCAGGCCGAGGGTGTGGGCCAGCTGCACCATCGCCCCGACGATCTGCTCGTCGGCGTCGCTTCGGCGCGAGCCGAGCTCGGGGAGCTCCGGGCGGCCGGCCGGAGCCGGGTCGCGGAAGCCCTCGATGAAGGTGCCGTCGAGCTTGAGCACGTGCACCGGGAGCCGGGAGAGGTAGGCCAGGTTGGAGTAGCCGGTGCCGAAATCGTCGATCGCGATCCGCACGCCCATGTCCGCGAGGGCCTGCAAGGCTTGCAGCGGGCGGCCGCCGGGGCCGAGCAGGGCGCTCTCGGTGATCTCCAGCTGGAGCAGGCGGGCCGGAAGTCCGGTGCGTTCGAGGGCCCGGGCGACGTCCGCGACCACGTCGGAATCCCAGATCTGCCGGGCCGCCAGATTGACGCTCACGAAGGTCTCGGTCTCGGGGAACTCGGTGAGCCACTGCCGTGCCTGACGGCAGGACTCCTCCAGCACCCACTTGCCGAGCGGCACGATCGCGCCCGTCTCCTCGGCGAGCGGGATGAAGCGGTCCGGGGAGAGCGTCCCGTAGCGGGGGTGACGCCAGCGGACCAGGGCCTCCGCGCCGTGTACGGCGCCGTCGGCCAGGCCGACCAGCGGCTGGTACTCGATGGTGAACTCGCCGCGTTCCAGGGCCGGCCGCAGTGCGGTGGCGAGCAGTTGGCGGGTCAGCTGGTGGGCGCCGCGGTCCGGGTCGTAGAGGGTCCAGCGGGCGCGGCCGTCGGCCTTGGACCAGTAGAGCGTGGCGTCGGCGTCCTTGACCAGGTCGGTCGGGGTGGTCTCGTGCACGGACCGCTCGACCACGCCCACGCTGGCGGTGATCACCAGACGGTGCCCGGCCACGTCGAAGGGACGTTCCAGCACCGAGAGGATCCGCGCGGCGAGGTCGGTCAGCTGCTCGCTGCCCCGGCTGTCGGTGACCAGGACGGCGAACTCGTCCCCGCCCATCCGGGCCACCAGGTGTGCGTCGCGGCCGGAGAACCCGCGGCGCAGCCGGGTGGCGACGGCGATCAGCAACTGGTCGCCGATGTGGTGGCCGAGGGTCTCGTTGATCGCCGCGAAGCCGTCCAGATCCAGGTAACAGACGCCCACCCGGCGCCCGTTCGCCGTCATCGGTCCCGTCGTCGCTTCCGTCAGCGGTGCCGGCGCAGGCAGTGACACCGACACGGATGCCGGCGCGGGTCCAGCCGTGGGAGCAGCCCCAACTTCGGCCCCGGCCCCGGCCCCGTCGGCGTCCGAGACCTCGGCCCCCGGACCGGCCGCAGCGGTGGCCGTCAGGCAGGCCGCGTCGAGGCGTTCGAAGAAGAGGGTCCGGTTGGGCAGTCGGGTCAGCGGGTCGTGCAGGGCCTGGTACTCCAGGCGGTCGCCGAGGCGCCGCTGCTCGGTGATGTCCTCCACCAGCGCGAGGGTGTAGAGCGGCTGACCGGCGCTGTCCCGGATCAGGGAGACGGTGACCTTGCTCCAGACGGTCCGGCCCTCGCGGTGCTTGAGCTGCTTCTCCACGCGGAACCGTTCCCGCCCGCTGCGGACGAGCTCGGGGAAGAGCCGGCGCGGCATGCCGCCCGGGTCGATGATCTCGTGCAGATGGGTGCGGACCAGTTCTCCGACGCCGCGTCCGATGAGTGCCGCGAAGGCCGGGTTGACCTCGATGATCCGGTCCTCGGGGTCGATCAGGGCCATCCCGATGACCGCGTCGCAGAAGGCGGCCCGGAAGCGGGACTCGCTGGCCCGCAGCGCGGCCAGCAGGCGGTCGGACCCGCCCTCCTCGCGGTCCGCGCCGTCGGGGACTGCACCGTCGGGGACTGCGGCCGGGTGCGCGCCGTTGGTCAGCGGCGCCGAGCAGGTGGGGCAGAGGAGCGGGCCGGGGCCGTCCAGGACGGTGCTCGCCGCCCCCGCACAACCGGCGGCGCCGGTGGGGTCGGTGGCCGGGTGGAGGGCCGGCGCGGTGAAGGGGCGACGGTGCTGCGCCTCCTCGTGCCGCACGCGTGGGTGGTGTGCGTCGGCCCCCTCGTTCTGGCCCGGCACGGCATGCTCCCGTCCGCTGCTGACGCTTGACGCTGGTCCGGCCGGTCGCTCGGGACTCCGGCGGTCGGCTCCGCACTCTGTCGCGGTCCTCGGAGTCGGTCCGGTGCGGGGCGCCCGGCGTGGGGCGCTGACGCGCGGAGACCCGTGTGAAGAACAGGGCGCTGCGGCCGATCATAGGCCGCGGTGACAACGGGCGGTGACCGCCGCCAGGGTGATTCGCCCCCTTTGGGATCATGCATGGCAGAACGTGCAGACGCCCCCGGTGCACATCACATGATGTGCGCCAGGGGCGCGTGCGCCGAAGCCGCGCCCCTGAGCGCGGGGCGCGCGCCGGGAGTGGCGCCGGGGTCGCGTCGGGGCGGGGCGGGGAGATCCGGCGGGGCGTCAGGCCAGCTTGGCCGTGAGGGTGATGGTGGTGCCGGTGAGGGCCTTGCTGACCGGGCAGTTGGCCTTGGCGCCCTCGGCGGCCTGGATGAAGCCGGCCTCGTCCAGCCCGGGCACCTCGCCGATGACGGTCAGGTGGATGCCGGTGATCCCGGCCCCGGGCTGGAAGGTGACGTCGGCCTGGGTGTCCAGCTTGGTGGGCGGGGTGCCGGCGCCCGCCAGGGCGTGCGAGAACGCCATCGAGAAGCAGGCGGAGTGAGCAGCCGCGATGAGCTCCTCAGGGCTGGTCTTGCCGTTGGGCTCCTCGGTGCGGGCCGGCCAGGAGACGGGGTACGTGCCGATCCCGGACGAGGCGAGGGTCACCTGCCCCTGGCCGTGGATCAGATCGCCTTCCCAGGCGGTGCGGGCGGTGCGGGTGGTTGCCACGATCGGTACCTCCGTTACTGAGGGACTGCTGATTCGTCACTTCCGGTCATGCACGCACCAGCCTACGGCGGGACCCGGCCCCGCCCACCGGAACGCCGTCCGGACGCAGCCCGGAACGTCGTCCGGACGCAGCCCGGAACACTGTCCGGAACGCAGCCCGGGCCGCTGTCCGGATCGTGGACGGATCAGCCAAATC
Organism: Kitasatospora sp. NPDC097643; assembly: GCF_040302625.1. Classification (NCBI taxonomy): domain Bacteria; kingdom Bacillati; phylum Actinomycetota; class Actinomycetes; order Kitasatosporales; family Streptomycetaceae; genus Kitasatospora; species Kitasatospora sp. NPDC097643. Next base: position 163,027 of record NZ_JBEOSA010000002.1, read on the forward strand.
GTGCGGGTTCGAGCCGGGTGCCCTGTTAGATTTGCCCGGGCCCGAGCCCGGTCGCCGTACGGCCGGGTGCCACCCCCGATGCCCGGAGCCACCCCGATGACGGACCACCCCACGACCCCCGACGCCGGCCCGACCGACGGGATCGACGACGCCGTGCGGGCGGAGCTGACCAGTCTGCGTGAGAGCATCGACAACATCGACGCCGCAGTGGTCCACATGCTGGCCGAACGCTTCAAGGCGACCCAGCGGGTCGGTCGGCTGAAGGCCGAGCACAAGCTGCCGCCGGCGGACCCGGCGCGCGAGCGGGACCAGATCAAGCGGCTGCGGGAGCTGGCGGCCGGGGCGAAGCTGGACCCGGTCTTCGCCGAGAAGTTCCTCAACTTCATCATCGCCGAGGTGATCCGGCACCACGAGGCGATCGCCCGCGCCTGAAGGTGCCCTGGTCGTGCACCTGGCGCCGGCTCCGGCGGCGCTCCCCTGGGTCGGTCGGGGCCTGCGGCTGTCGGCCCGCCCCGCCGGGGAATGTCGGGGGCGGCTAAAAGCCCGATTTCGTGAGGCTCCACGGTTGGCGTAGCGTGCAGATTTCCCCAGCCGGAGAGGTGGAGCAGCGACGATGGCGGTGAACCTGCCCGAAACGCCCAGCGATGCCGGGCCCGGTCCGACCCCCGCTGCGGGGCACGGTCCCGGTGGTGCGCCCGGTACCCCCGGCGCTCCCGGCGGCCGTGCCGAGGCCCGTCGGCGGGCCCGCGGCTCGCGCGGGCGCAAGGCCCGGCGGGCGGGGCGCCGACCCCGGCCCTGGTGGATCGAGATCCCGGCGATGGCGGCGGTCGGCCTGGTGGTCGCGCTGCTGATCAAGACCTGCCTGTTCCAGGTCTTCACCATCCCGTCCGGCTCGATGGAGAACACGCTGCGGATCGGCGACCGGGTCGGGGTGAACAAGTTCGCGCCGCTCACCGGCTGGAAGCCGGAGCCGGGGCAGCCGGTGGTGTTCAAGGACCCGGGCGGCTGGCTGCCGCCGCAGCCCGTCGACTCGAACCCGGTCACCAACGCGGCGACCTCGGTGCTGTCCTTCGTCGGGCTGGTGCCGCCGAAGGACGACAACTACCTGGTCAAGCGGGTCATCGCGACCGGTGGCCAGACCGTGCAGTGCGCGGGCACCACGCTGACCGTCGACGGGAAGAAGGTCGACGAGCCGTACCTGCACCCCGGCGACGACTCCTGTGCGGGCCTGAACTTCGGCCCGGTGACGGTGCCCGCGGGCTACATCTGGGTCGAGGGAGACCACCGCAGCGACTCGGCGGACTCCCGCTACCACCAGCGCGGCCCGGGTGGTGGGGCCGTGCCGGTGGACAACGTGGTCGGGCCGGTGTCGGCCGTCGTGTGGCCGCTCAACCACGCCGACTGGTTCGGCTGGGTGGGCCACTGACCGCACGCTCGGCGACCACCCGTTCCCGGTCCTGCGAGGCAGCCACGGCGGGCGCGCCCGAGCCCGAGTCCGTCACGCCCGAGGACGCCGCACCTGACTCCGTCACGCGCGAGGACACCACCGGGCCCGGGGCCTCGGCCGACGCCGACGCCGGGGCCGCCGCGGCCTCCGGGGGCTTGCTGCCCTGGGCGGCGAAGGCGCCGGCCAGCACCAGCAGGCCGCCCGCGATCTGCGGCAGGCCCAGGTGCTCGCCGAGCAGGACCCAGGCGAGCACGGTGGCGACGACCGCCTCCAGGTTGGCCACCACTCCGGCGATCGGCGGCGAGAGGTGCCCGACGGCGATCACGCCGGTCAGGTAGGCGAGGACGGTCGCGATCAGGATCATCCAGGCGGCCGGGAGCGCCGCGGGCAGCGTGTGCCCGTTCATCACCACGGATCCGCCGAGCAGGCTCCAGTCGGCCTGCCAGGGCCGGGTGAAGGCGGTGAGCAGGACTGCGCCGATCAGCAGTCCGTACGCGCTGACGGCCAGCGGGTCGACCGGGCGCTCGCCCCGGCGTCCGGCGTCGGCCAGGACGAAGTAGCCGACCTGGCAGCAGGCCGCGCCGAGGGCGAACAGCACGCCGAGCGCGTCGAAGCTCAGGCCGTTCCAGGCCTCGACCACGCAGGCCAGCCCGGCCACCGCCACGCCGGCGCCGATCGCCGCGCCCCGGCTGATCGGCTTGCGCTGGACGAACTTGACGTAGCCGATGAGCAGCGGCGGCCCGAGGTACTCGATGAGCAGGGCGACGCCGACCGGGATGCGGGAGATGGCCGCGAAGTAGCAGGCCTGGACGCCGGCCACGGCGAGCAGGCCGAAGCCGATCAGCAGGCCGGGCCGGCGCAGGACGGCGGCCCGGTGCCGGTAGGCGATCGGGAGGAGGGCCACCGCGGCCCCGGTGACCCGGAGCCAGACCACGTGCAGGGGCGAGAGCCCGGCTTCGATCAACGGCTTCGCGGCCGTGCCGGAGCCTCCGAAGGCGAACGCGGAGACCAGCGCGAGGCTGAGGCCGAGGGTTCTGCCCGAGGGGCGGGTGGGCGAGGCCGTTGATCTGTGCACCGACGCATTGTGACAGTCATACCGGAGATTCGGTAAGGCGCCATTTCGTCATTTGGTCCTGCTCTGAACTGTGCGCAGTGGAGCAATCACCCCATATCACCCACGGCTCACCCACCGGATCCGCACCGAACACCGGCTAGTTGCCCGAGCCCCCCGAGCCCGTCCCGCCGGTCGGCTGGGGCGCCGTGGTCGGGTCGGTGGTCGGCTGCGTCGTGGGCGGGCTGGTCGGGGTCGGCTTCGGGCTGGGCCGGGTGGTCGGCGTGGTCGTCGGCTGAGGGGTGGGCTGCGTGGTCGGCGGCTGGGTCGGCGTGCTGGTCGGCCCAGCACTGCTGGAGCCACCGGGGCTCGGCCGGCCGGGCCAGCCGCCCGGTGCGGTCCGGGCCGGACCGGCCCCCGTGGACGGGGTCGGGCTCGGCGCCGAGGGCGGGGTGGACGGTGCCGTCGGCAGGTCCGAGCCGTTCGGGGTGTCCGAGCCGTCCGGGGTGTCCGCGGTGTCGCCGTCCGCGGGCTCCGGGAAGTCGGTCACCGGCTGGCCCTTGAGCGCGGCCTTCATGTAGCTGGTCCAGATCTGCGCCGGGTACTGGCCGCCCGCCGCGCCGTCGATCCCGCCGACGCCGCTCAGGCTGACCTGGGCGCCGGTGCCCGGGTCCTGGCCGAACAGCGCGACCGAAGTGACCAGCTCCGGCGTGTAGCCGACGAACCACACCGACTTCTGGTCGTCGGTGGTGCCGGTCTTGCCCGCAGCCGGACGGCCCAGGGCCTTCGCCCGCCAGCCGGTGCCGCCCGGGTCGCTCACCACGCCCTGGAGCATCGAGGTGACCTCGTGGGCGGTGTCCTCGCCGATCGCCTGGGTGGTCTTGTGCGCGGGCAGCGGCACGGCCTCGCCCTCGCGGTCCACCGACTGCACCAGCCAGGGGGTGATCTGCTTGCCGCCGTTGTCCAGCGTGGCGTACACGCCGGCCATGTCCAGCACGCTCGGGGTGGCCGCACCCAGCGGGATGGACGGCACCGGGTCCAGGCCCGGGGTGTTGGCCGGCAGGCCCAGCGCGATCGCGGCGTCCCGGACCTTCGGCAGCCCGGTGTCCTGGGCCAGCTGCGCGAACACCGAGTTGACCGACTTGTCGATGGCCTGCTGGAGGGAGATCTGGCCGTAGTTCACGTCGCCCTCGTTCGGCGGGGCGTACGGGGTGCCCTTGCCGCCGCGGACCTTGCGACCGCTGGTGCCGTCGTAGACGGTGTGCGGGGTGACCGTCCGGCCGTCCTGGGTCTTGGCGTTGTTCTCGAAGGCGGCCGCCAGGGCGATCGCCTTGAAGGTCGAGCCGGCCTGGTAGTCCCGCCGGGTCGCGTTGTCGACGTAGTGCTTGACGTAGTCGACGCCGCCGTACAGGGCGACGACCGCGCCGCTCTTCGGGTCGACGGAGACGGCTCCGGCCTGGGCCGCGGCGTCCTTCTTCCGCTTGTCCGGGTTGAGGGTGTCGCGCAGCTGCGCCTGGACGGCGTCCTGAAGCGCCTGCTGGCGGTTCGGGTCGATGCTCAGCTTGATCGTGTAGCCGCCCTTGGCCAGCTCGGTCTCGCTGATCACCTGGTTCGAGGTGAGGTACTGGGTGGCCGCGTCCACCAGGTAGCCGGCCTGGCCGGACAGGCCCGGGTTGGGCTGCGGGTCCTTGACGTCCGGGAAGGCGGTGGCGGCGCGCTCGTCGGCGGAGAGCCAGCCCTCCTTGACCATGCCGTCCAGCACGTAGTTCCAGCGGTTGACGGCGTTCTGCTTGCCCGCCGGGGTGGCGGTGGCCACGTCGTACGCGCTCGGCGCGTTCAGCAGGGTGGCCAGGTAGGCGCCCTGGGCGGGGTTGAGCGCGGAGGCGTCGACGCCGAAGTACGCCTGGGCGGCGGCCTGGATGCCGTAGGCGCCGCGGCCGTAGTAGGAGGTGTTCAGGTAGCCGGAGAGGATCTCGTCCTTGCCCTCGGTGGCGTCCACCTTGATGGCTATGAAGAGTTCCTTCACCTTGCGGGTGATCGACTGCTTCTGGTTCAGGTACGTGTTCTTCACGTACTGCTGGGTGATGGTGGAGCCGCCCTGGGTGCCCTCGCCCTTGGCCGTGTTGAGCGCGGCCCGGACCAGGCCCTGCACGTTGACGGCGCCCTCGTGGTAGAAGTTGCGGTCCTCGGCGGCCAGCGCGGCGTGCTGGGCGGCGGGGGAGACCTTGTCCAGGCCGACGTTCTGCCGGTTGGTCTGGCCGGTGCGGGTGATCACCGAGCCGTCCGCGTAGAGCCAGGTGTTGCTCTGCGCGGTCGCCGCGGCGTGCGCGTCCGGCACCTTCACCAGCGCGATCCCCAGCACGAACAGGCCGACGCCGAGCAGCAGCGTCGAGGCGAGGCCGAGCAGGGTCATCCGCCAGGTCGGGATCAGCCGGCGCCAGCCGGTGCGCTTGGGGCGGCGCGGCTTCTTCCCGCCGCCGGCGCCGCCTGCGAGGGCGGATACGGGGGCGGACGCGGGGGCGGAGCGCTGGAAGCGCTTGACCGGCCGGAGGCCGAGCGACGGGACGCGGCGGCCGCTCTGGGCGTTTCGGAACAAGGCGCGGCCTTTCCTGCGGGCGGACCGGGCCAGCCTGCACGGACGGGGACATCGGCGGTTAGGGATCTTTGTCCCGATTCCGGTTCTACTGCCCAGGACGAGCCGGACGGGGCGGTTAGCTCCACCGGACCGGCAATCGAGACCGACATCACAGGCAAATCGGACGTCGGAGGGCAAAAAATTGAGGAGCCCCTCGCTGCTGCGAGAGGCTCCCCACTGTCTGTGCGCCGCCAGGGACTCGAACCCCGGACCCGCTGATTAAGAGTCAGCTGCTCTAACCAACTGAGCTAGCGGCGCCTGCTGACCTGGAAAACAATACACGGTCCCGAGGGGTGCCTCGTACCAATTCCTGCGGCACCGCCACCACGGGGCCGGCTTCCGCAGCCGAGGTGTCCGGTTCCGTCCGGTTGGGGCGAAGTTTCCCCCCGGTTAGGGTGGAACCGTGCCCAGCCCCCAGCGAGGACACCGCCGGCCCCGGCTCGTCGGCCCGGGGCCCGGCCGCGCGCGGCCAGTGGTCGCCGTCCTGCTGCTGCTCAGCGCCGTGGCGTACACCGCCTGGGTGCTGGAGGTCGTCCTGAGCACCGGACTCGACCCGGTGCAGGCGTACATCAGTGAACTCGCTGCCGAGGACCAGCCACTGGGCGGCCTGTTCCGGGCCACCGACCTGGTCGCCGGGCTGAGCGTGCTGGCCGCCGCCGTCACCGCCCTCGCCACCGGCCTGACCAGGGCGCCCGGCGGACGGCACCGCTGGGCGGTGGCCGGCTGGTCGGCCCTCGCCGTGTTCGGCGCCGCGACCGCCGCCGACTCCCGCCTGCCGCTCAGCTGCGCCCCCACCAGCGACGAGATGTGCGCCGCACGCGAGACGGCCGGCCTCGTCCCCGCCACCCACACCGCGCACGCCGTCACCAGCAGCCTCGCCGTGCTCGGCGCGCTCACCGGCCTGGTCGCGCTCACCGTGGCCGCCCGTCGCTACGACTGCTGGCCGCCGGTGCGCCGGTACGGGCCCTGGCTGCTCGGCGCCGAACTCCTCGCCACCGGCTGGAGCCTCGCCGCGATCGCCGCCTTCCAGGCCGGCCGCGGCACCTGGGCGCTCGGCGCCGGCCAGCGGCTCCAGGTCCTGCTGGTCGCGCTCTGGCTGGCCGTACTGGCCCTGAGCCTCGCCCGCCCGGACGGGCGCGCCCGCAGGGGTGCACCGCGCCCGGGGGTCGGCCGGCTAGGAACGCCCCGACCGACCGAGCGGACCCGAAGGGCCGAGCCGACCCGACCGACCGAGCCGCGCCGACCGGCCGGGCGGACCCCTCAGACCGGGCGGGAGCCCGGATGACGGCCCCCGGCGCTCCTCGCATCCGGGCGCGGTTCCTGCGCGTCGGCGGCGTCCCGCTGCACGTCCGGACCGAGGGGAACGGCCCGGTCTGCCTGCTCAGCGGCGGCCTCGGCAGCAGCTGGTTCGACTGGGACCTCGTCGTCCCCTTCCTCACGCCCTACCGCACCGTGGTCCGTTTCGACCGGCCCGGCTACGGGCTGAGCGCAGCCGAGCCGGCCACCACCTCTCCGGCTCCGACGGCGGCCGGGGAGGCCGAACGGATCCGGGCGGTACTGGACGGCCTCGGCCTGCGCGAGCCGTGCACCGTCGCCGGACACTCCCTCGCGGCCTTCCACGTGGAGGCCTTCGCCCGGCTGCACCCGGGCCGGGTCGCCGGACTGGTCCTGGTCGACGGCAGCGTCGAACCGGCGGCGCGGCCGCTGCCGGCCCCCGGGCTGCGCGACCTGGCGGCCCGGGCGGTCGCGGGCACGGCCACCGCCCTCGCCGTGCCGTACCTGTTCGGCCCCGCGGCCCGACGGCTGACCGCGCGGCTCGCCACCGTCCGCCGGGAGGACCTCGCCCCTCCGCTGCTGGTCCGGCACTGCTACCGGACCGGCCGGGCGCTGCGCGCACTGCTCCGGGAGAACGTCCGTTACCTCGACGTCGCCGCCGAACTCGACGAGCTGCGGCGCACCCGCCCGCTGCCCGAGGGCCTGCCGGTCACCGTGCTCGCCGCCGACGACGGCTGCCGCAGCCGCCGCACCGAGGCCTGGCTGGCCGAGCAGCGGGAGCTGGCGGCGCTGCTCGGCGCCGACTACCGCACCACCGCTCCGGCCGGGCACCTGGTGATGTTCGACCGCCCGGACGCGGTGGCCTCCGCAGTCCTGGACACCCGCTGACCGGCCCCTGGTGCCGCGCCGCCGCAGCTGCCCCCGGCTACCCGCCGTCGCTCGAACGCCGCTGCACCGCCCGCTTCGCCGCCCGCGCGATCGGCAGGGTCCGGGGCAGCTCCCGGACGGCACGCCGGATCGGCGCCAACGGCCTGCCCGGGTAGAGCCGGTGCTCCAGCCGTGCCACCCCGATCAGTCCGGCCAGCTGCCGGTCCCGCTCCTCGGCAGGGGAGGCGGGGGAGAGCGCACCCGCCGCGGCGCGCCCGGCCTGCGACCGCCGCAGCGTCGCCGCCACCCGGTCGGCGATCACCCGCCCGGGCACGCCCAGTGGCTGGAAGCCGGTGATCCGGCGCTCGTCGACGGTGATCGAGCCGTTCAGCAGCAGTTCGGCGAGGACGGCGCCCGCGATCACCGTGGCGAAGGTGGTGGAGGGGATCCGCAGCCGTCCGTGGACGGGGTGCGCCCAGAGCAGCAGCAGCCCGGGAACAGTCCGGGAACAGCCCGGGAACGACTCAGGCCGCCCACCGGAGTGGACGGCCTGAGACCTTGCCATGTGCGCCGCCAGGGACTCGAACCCCGGACCCGCTGATTAAGAGTCAGCTGCTCTAACCAACTGAGCTAGCGGCGCTTGCTGACGTGGAAGACCTTACACGCCGCCCGGTCCATCCGCCGAATCGTATTCGGGTGATCACGATGAGTGGTCGCCGTGCGTGATCACGCCCCCTCCGGGAAGTGGCAGGCCGCCTGCTGGTCGATCCCCGTGGCGCGGCCGCCGAGGGCACCGCCGGTGAGAGCGCCGCCGCTGACGGCGCCGCCGGTGAGCGCCGGCCGCTCCTGCTCGCACCGGGCCCGGGCGGCCGGGTCGCCGAGCCGGCCGTAGACGGGGCAGCGGGTGCGGAAGGCGCAGCCGGTGCGGCGTTCGGTGGGAGAGGGCGGGTCGCCGGCGAGCAGGATCCGGTCGCGGGCGCGTTCGGCGGCGGGGTCGGGGAGCGGGACGGCGGAGAGCAGGGCGCGGGTGTACGGGTGACGGGGGTGGTCGAAGACGGCGGAGACCTCGCCCTGCTCGACGGTCCGCCCGAGGTACATGACGCTGACCCGGTCGGCGAGGTGGCGGATCACCGAGAGGTCGTGCGACACGAAGAGGTAGGAGAGGCCGAGTTCGGCCTTGAGCGTTTGCAGCAGGTTGAGCACCCCGGCCTGGATGGAGACGTCCAGGGCGGAGACGGGTTCGTCGAGGACGAGCAGTTTCGGCTGCACGGCCAGGGCGCGGGCGATGGAGACGCGCTGGCGCTGTCCGCCGGAGAACTGGTGCGGGTAGCGGGTGGTGTGGGCCGGGTCGAGGCCGACCTGGCGCAGCAGTTCGGGCACCCGGCGGGCGATCTCCGCGCGGTCGGCGTGCTGGGCGCGCAGCGGTTCGGCGATGATGTCGCCGATCGGCATGCGCGGGTCGAGGCTGGCCATCGGGTCCTGGAAGACGATCTGCAGGTGGGCCCGGAGCCGGTGGGCCTCGGCCCGGGAGAGCGTGGCGGTGTCGTGGCCGAGCAGTTCGATCCGGCCGGTCTCGGGAGCGGCGAGCTTCAGCAGTTCGAACAGGGTGGTGGACTTGCCGGAGCCGGACTCCCCGACCAGGCCGAGGGTTTCGCCCTCCCGGAGGTCCAGGTCGACGCCGTCCACCGCGTAGACCTCGCCGATCCGGCGCTTGAAGACGGTGCCCTTGAGGAGCGGAAACGTTTTACCGAGGCCGCTCACGGACAGCACCGGCGCCCGCGTGCCGCGCTCACCGCCGTCGGTCGCGGCCGGGGGCACCGTCGGCACCGGGTAGACCTCGGCCGGTGCGGGGCGCCGCTCGGCCAGTTCGGTAGCGCGCACGCAGGCAGCGAAGTGGCCGTCGCCGCCGGCCAGTTCGGGCTCCTCCGCGGTGCAGCGCGGCTCCGCGAGCGGGCAGCGGGCGGCGAACGGGCAGCCGGACGGCAGGTCGGCCATCGGCGCCGGGGTGCCCGGGATCGGGACGAGCGGCCCGCCGCGGCCGTCCAGCCGGGGCACCGCGCCGATCAGGCCGAGCGTGTAGGGGTGGCGGGGCGCCGCGAACAGCTCGTCCACCCCGGCCGTCTCGACCACCCGGCCCGCGTACATCACGGCGACCCGGTCGGCCGTCCCGGCGATCACCCCGAGGTCGTGGCTGACCAGGACGAGGGCCGCGCCGGTCTCCCGCTGCGCGGTGCGCAGCACGTCCAGCACCTGGGCCTGGATGGTGACGTCGAGCGCGGTGGTGGGTTCGTCGGCGAGCAGGATGTCGGGGTCGTTGGCGACGGCCATGGCGATCATCGCGCGCTGGCGCATGCCGCCGGAGAACTCGTGCGGGAAGCTGTCCAGGGCCCGGTCGGGTGCCGGAATGCCCACCAGGTCGAGGAGTTCGGCGGCCCGCCGGCGTGCGGTCGGCTTGTCGACCCGCTGGTGGATCCGGACCGCCTCGGCGATCTGGTCGCCGATCCGGTAGACCGGGGTGAAGGCGGAGAGCGGGTCCTGGAAGACCATGGCGACCCTGCGGCCGCGGATCGCGGCCAGCTCCCGGCCGGGCAGTCCGACCAGCTCCCGCCCGTCCAGCCGGACCGAGCCCCGGACGCTCGCCGTCCCCGGCAGCAGGCCGAGGATCGACAGCGCGGTGACGGACTTGCCGGAGCCGGACTCGCCGACGATGCCGAGGGTTTCGCCGTGGTGCAGGGTGAGGTCCACCCCGCGGACGGCGGGGACCGGGCCGTGCGGCCCGGCGAAGTCGACCCGCAGGTCGCGGACGGCCAGCAGGGGGGTGGCGACGGGGGTGGCGACGGAGGTGTCGACGGTGGTGGTCACGGCTTCTTCCTGCGGGAGTCGCTGCGAGTGCGGGACGCGCCGCGAGGGGTTGATGCGCCGCCAAGGAGGGATGCGCCGCGAGGCCGGGAAGCGCCGCGAAGGCGGAACCCCCGCCGCCGGCGGCCGCCCCCGGCGGTGGGGTCGAGGGCGTCGCGCAGCCCGTCCCCGATCAGGTTGACGGCGAGGACGAACAGCACCAGCAGCCCGGCCGCGAAGTAGAACAGCCAGGGGAACACCGGGGCCTCGCTGGTGCCGGCGGCGAGCAGGGTGCCGAGCGAGACGTCCGGCGGCTTGACGCCGAAGCCGAAGTAGGAGAGCGCGGTCTCGCTCATGACGGCGCCGCCGACCGCGATGGTGGCGTCGATGATGAGGAAGGAGGCGACGTTCGGCAGGACGTGCCGCCCGATGATCCGCAGCGGCCGAACCCCCATGAACTGCGCGGCGCGGACGAACTCGCGCTCGCGCAGCGAGATGGTCATCGAGCGGACCACCCGGGCGGTGATCATCCAGTTGAACAGGGCGAGCAGCAGCACGAAGGCGATCCAGCCGGTGCTCTTCAGCCGGGGCGAGACGATGGTGATGATCAGGAAGCTGGGGAAGACCAGCAGCAGGTCCACCAGGAACATCAGCGCCCGGTCGGTCCAGCCGCCGAAGTAGCCGGCGCAGGCGCCGACCAGGGAGGCCAGCACGGTGGAGAACAGCGCCACCAGCAGGCCGATGACCAGCGACTTCTGCAGCCCGCGGACGGTCTGCGCGAAGACGTCCTGGCCGACCCCGTTGGTGCCGAACCAGTGCTCGGTGGACGGCGGTTGGTGCAGCGCGCCGAAGTCGGGGGTGGCGTAGTCCCAGGGCGTGAGGTACGGGCCGCCGAAGGCGAGCGCGAACAGCAGCAGGACGAGGACGGCCCCGATGGCGGCCCCGCGCGCGGCGAGCAGCCGGGCGAGGACGAGCCGCCCCCGTCCGGTGGCCCGGGGCGCGGCGGCCGGGGTGGTCGACTCAGCGACGACGGTGGTCACTTCGGTTCACCTCCGGTCAGGACCGCACGCGCGGGTCGAGGGCGGCGTGCAGGGTGTCGGCGAGGAAGCCGGAGGCGAGGACGACCACGGCGGTGAACAGGTTGACCGCGACGACCGAGTTGACGTCCTGCTCGTTGATCGACTGGATCAGCCACTCGCCCATGCCGTGCCAGCCGAAGATGGTCTCGGTGAAGATCGCGCCGGTGAAGATGCCCAGGAAGCTGTAGGCGAACATCGTCGACATCGGGATCACCGCGGTCCGCAGCCCGTGCTTGACCAGCGCCCGGCCCCGGGTGAGGCCCTTGGCCTCGGCGGTGCGCAGGTAGTCGGAGCCGAGCACGTCGAGCATGGTGCCGCGCTGGTAGCGGCTGTAGGTGGCGAGGCCGCCGAGCGCCAGCGAGATGGTCGGCAGCAGCAGGTGCAGCGCCCAGTCGGCGAGGTGGGCGCCGAGGCCGCCGCCGAGCCCGGGGGTCTCGTACCCGGTGAACGGGACGACCTCGTGGCCGGCCGCGTCCTTGGCTGCGATCGCACCGTTCTTGAGGAGGAGCGCGACCAGGAAGACCGGGGTGGAGAGCAGGACGAAGGACAGCACGGTGAGCAGCCGGTCCGAGATCCGGTACTGGCGGACGGCGCTCCAGGCCCCGGCGGCGACGCCGAGGACGATCCCGAGCAGGCTGCCGATCAGCAGCAGCCGCAGCGAGACCCAGACCCGGCGCCCGAAGTCGTCGGTCACCGGGGTGTCGTGGATGGTCCGGCCGAGGTCGCCGTGGAGCAGCCCGCCGGCCCAGTGGCCGAAGCGTTCGACGACCGGGGTGTGGTCGTTCAGGTTGAGCGCGGTGAGCTGGCGCTCGACCGACTCCGCCGCCGGGCGGGGGACCTTGGCGTCGAAGTAGGTGCGCGGCTGCAGGGCGGTGGCGGATATCGCGTACGCCAGGAACACGGCGGCGATCAGCAGCACCGCGTAGTAGCTGAGGCGCTTCGCCAGGTATCTGAGCATCAACGGCTGCCCGGGGTGGGGGCGGGGCCGACGCGTCTGCTGGGCATCGGGTGGTGGCCTTCGGTCGGTGGCCCGGTTCGGGCCGGATGGGGAAGGTGCAGGTCGGAGTCTTGCAGCGGGAGACAGCCGGGGTGTTGCGGCGGTGTTGCGCCCCGTGGCGTTTGGATCAGACGTGAACTCCTCCCCCTGGTGGCGGAACTGATCCGCTGTTACGTTCTGCTGGCTCGGTCGCGAATTGGCTGCCCACGCTCAAGCCCCGCCACACCTCGCGGGCGCAACTCCCTGTTCCTGACGACCTCATCTGGGGGACACCCATGGACGCTTCCACCACGACCCGCCGTCTCGGCCGGGCAACCGTTCTGGCCGTCGCCGTCGCGCTGGCGGTCACCGCGTGCTCCTCGGGCGGCGGTGGCTCGACCGACAACGTCACCAAGAGCGAGCCGCCGAGACTGGACGCGGACGACATCAACCCCAAGACGCCGGACCAGTTGAAGGACGGCGGCGAGGTGCGCTTCCCGCTGTACCAGTGGATCACCCAGTGGAACCCGTTCCAGGTGGACGGCACCTACGGCGACGCGGTGGAGATCATGCGCACGCTGGAGCCGGACCTGTTCAGGACCGACGCCTCCGGGGCGTTCAAGGCGAACGCCGACTACCTGGTGGAGGCCAAGGTCGTCTCGACCTCGCCGCAGGTGGTCGTCTACAAGCTCAACCCCAAGGCCAAGTGGTCGGACGGCAAGGCGCTGAGCTACCTGGACTTCAAGGCCGACTGGCAGGCCAGCAACGGCAAGGACGCGGCGTACAACATCTCCGACCCGTCCGGCTACGAGCAGATCTCCGCGGTGGAGCAGGGCGCCGACCCGTCCGAGGTGAAGGTCACCTTCGCCGAGCCGTACGCGGACTGGCAGAACCTGTTCCGCCCGCTGATCCCGGCGGCCGGCATCGCCACCCCGGACGACTTCAACAAGGGCTGGGTGGAGAAGATCCCGATCACCGCGGGCGCGCTCAAGATCGGCGTCGCGGACAAGACGGCGCAGACCCTCACCCTCGTCCCGGACCCGGCCTGGTGGGGGGCCAAGCCCAAGCTGGACCGGGTCACCTTCCGGGTGATGTCCCAGTCGGCGACCACCCAGGCCTACCTCAACAACGAGATCGACTTCGCCGCGGCCGGCACCGCCACCGCGTACGGGCAGCTCAAGGACGCCAAGGACACCGTGATCCGCAGCGCCAGCCCGTGGGACGAGGTGCACATCTCCTTCGGGCAGTCCGGCGCGCTGGCCGATCAGAAGGTCCGCCAGGCGCTCGGCAGGGCGCTGGACCGCTCCGCGCTGATCAAGATCGCCAACAACGGGGTGCCGGTGCAGTTCAAGCCGCTCGGCAACCACATCCTCATGCCCAACCAGGTGGGCTACCAGGACAACTCCGGGGACTGGGCCAAGTTCGACCTGGCCGCCGCCAAGAAGCTGCTGGACGACGCGGGTTGGAAGGAGGCCGGCAGCGGTCAGCCGCGCACCAAGGACGGTAAGTCGCTGGAACTGCACTGGACGATCAACGACGCCACCCCGCAGGCCCAGATCGACCTGGCCACCGCCGCGGCCGCGATGTGGCAGGCGGCCGGGGTCAAGGTCAGCCTGGACAAGGTGCCCTCCAACGACTTCTTCACCAAGTACGTGAACCCCGGCAAGTTCGAGATCGCGAGCTGGCGCAACACCGACTCGTTCCCGCTCTCCAAGAGCCTGCCCAACTTCCGTCTGCCGGTGGGCGACAACACCTTCAACAACCCCTCGCGGATCGGCAGCCAGGAGGTCGACGACCTGCTGAAGAAGGCGGCGGGGACGGTGGACCCGGCGGAGGCCGCGAAGCTGTACAACCAGGCGGACGCGAAGATCTGGGAGCTCGGGCACACCGTCGAGCTCTACCAGCGGCCGACCGTGGTGGCGGCTCGCAAGGGTCTGGCCAACTACGGCGCGTTCGGGCTGGCCTCGACCGACTACACCAAGGTCGGCTGGGAGAAGTAGCCCGGGCCGCGGACGCGGCGGGACCGGACCGACGGCAGGCGCTGGCGAGCAGCGCGGTGATCACGAGGCCGGTGGTGCGGACGCGCGAGGGCCGGCTCTGCCGCCCCCGCTGTCCTGCCACCGGCCTTGACCTTCCGCGTTGCCCGCAGGCCGCCCGTGTCGTGGGGCCCCACAGGACCCGCGCTCGCTTCCAACCGGGGACGAATGTAGCGGGGCGGTCCGGTGGCCCGGGCGGTCCCGCGCGGGCGCGCCCGGAAACCCGCCGTGCTGTCACCCGGTTCGCGCACCGAGGCGTCAACTACGGCTGACGGTAAGGAGAAAAGGGGCGAACAGGGTCATCATGCCCGCCCCCGGGAAGCCGGGGCGACCGTCGTGCCGGTGCGTGCACCGGGCCCGGGGCGCTGCCAGGATGCGCGGGACAGACCGCCCCTCCCGACCCCCGGAGCAGCGCCGATGGCCAGTGATCCCGCCGCCGTCCCCCACCCGCCGCACACCGATCCGCGCCCGGTGCGCCGGATGGTCCCGCGCGACCGGGACGAGCCGCACCGCGTCGCCACCCCGCTGGAGCTGTTCTTCGACCTCTGCTTCGTGGTGGCCGTCGGCCAGGCCGGGCGCGAACTCGCCCACGCCCTGGCGCAGGGCCACTACGGGGACGGGCTGCGCGGGTACGTGCTCGCGTTCTTCGCGATCTGGTGGGCCTGGATGAACTTCACCTGGTTCGCCTCCGCCTACGACTGCGACGACGTGCCCTACCGGGTGACCACGCTGGTGCAGATCGCCGGGGTGCTGATCCTCGCGGCCGGGGTGCCGCGGCTGTTCGAGGACCAGGACCTGGTGCTGGCGGTCACCGGGTACGTGGTGATGCGCCTGGCGATGGTCACCCAGTGGCTGCGCGCGGCGGCCAGCGAGGAGGGCGAGGCGCGCAGGGTCGCCCTGCGGTACGCGGCGGGGATCACGGTGTGCCAGGTCGCCTGGGTGGTCGTGCTGGTGCTGCCGCACGGCGTTCGGCCGTACCTCATCCCGATCGGCGTGCTGGCCGAACTGGCGGTGCCGGTCTTCGCCGAGCTGCGGATGCAGACCAGCTGGCACCCGCACCACATCGCCGAGCGCTACGGCCTGTTCACCCTGATCGTGCTCGGTGAGACGGTGGCGGCGGCGACCGTCGCGGTGCAGTCGGCGGTGGACGAGCACGAGGAGCTGGGCCGGCTGGTACCGGTGGCCGTCGGCGGCCTGCTGATCTGCTTCTCGGCCTGGTGGATCTACTTCGCCCGGCCGGTCCACGAGCACCTGCGCTCCAACCGGCAGGCGTTCGCCTGGGGTTACGGCCACTACCTGGTGTTCGGCGCGGCCGCGGCGATCGGCGCCGGGCTGGAGGTGGCGGTCGAGTCGGCCGTGCACAAGGCGGAGATCTCCGCGACGGCCGCCACCGCGACCGTCACCGTGCCCACCGCGCTCTACCTGATCATGGTCTGGCTGCTGCACACCCGGCACACCAAGACCGGTGCGGCGCAGGCCCTGGCCCCGACCGGGGCCGCGCTGGTGCTGGCCTGCACCGCGTTCGGGGACTCCGGTGTCCTGGCGGCGGGGCTGGTCTGCGCGCTGACGGTGGCGGCAGGGGTGGCGATGCACGCCCGGGAGGCCTGACGGCGTGCCGTCGGCGGCCCCTCAGGAGCGGTCCAGCAGGACCGGCTCGTGCCGGGCCAGCCAGTCCAGGTAGGCCGGGTTGACCCTGGCCAGTTCCAGGTAGGCGGCGCGCAGTTCGCCGTAGAGCGCGTCCAGCGCGGGCGGGCTGAGCGCGCGGGCGCGCCAGGTGAGCAGCAGCCGGACGGCCAGCGGGTCCCCGTGCACCGGGCGCACCACCGTGCCGGGGCCGGGGGTGGAGGTCGGCTGGCAGGACCGGACGGCCTCGCCGGAGGCGACCAGTTCGGCGGCGGTCGCGTTGTCCCGCACCTGCACCACCCGGGGGTTGAGCCCGGCCTCGGTGAACACCCGGCGCATCGCCGCGTACTCGTGGTCGGCGGTCGGGTCGACCATCCAGGTGTCCTCGGCGAGGTCGGCCAGGTGGACGACCGGCCGGGCGGCGGCCGGGTGCCCGGCGGCGAGCGCGACGAACTGCGGCTCACGGGCCATCAGCACCCGGTGCTCGGCGTCCGGCGGCACCCGCAGCGGGAAGCCCTCGCTCTCGTGCACGAAGGCCACGTCCAGTTGGTCGGCGGCGACCATCCGCAGCAGTGCGCTGGCCGAGATGTCCACGTGGATGGTGGTGTCGGTGTCCGGCAGGCGTTCGTGCACCCGGCGCAGCCAGGCGGCGACCGCCCGGCTGCCGACGCTGCCGATCCGCAGCCGCCGTTGCCGCCCGGGGCCGGCCGCGTCCCGGGCCTCCTGGCGGGCGGCCGCGACCAGCGCGGCCATCTCGCTGATCACCGGACGGGCCCGGGAGAGCACGGAGTGACCGAGCGCGGTGGGCCGGCTGCCGGTCTGCTCCCGGGTGAACAGCGTGCCGCCGATGGCGCGTTCGATGCGGTGCAGCTGGGTGGTGAGGGAGGGCTGGGTCATGCCGAGCTGGAGCGCGGCCTTGCGGAGGCTGCCGGTGTCGGCGATCGCGCACAGCACCCGGAGGTGTCTCACGTCGAGCTCCACGTCGGGAGCATAGACGCCGTCCGGCTGACTCGCCAAGGACATGACATCTGACGGCGCGTCGGTGCGGGTGGCGCCCGACCGGTGCACCACGGGTATGGCACGACGCTATCGCCGGTTGACATCATCCGCGACGGGCCCGGTGGGGCTGAAGCTCTGGGTCAGTGCAGCCCCCGGCCGTCGGCCGGGGCAACCCCCACCTTGCGCCGACACCGCGTCCGGTCCCCACCGGCCCCGGCGGTCCGGCGTACCGCGAAACCGGAGCCCCCACATGAAGCGATCCGTGCTGTCCGCCACCCTCGGCCTGGCCCTCGCCGCCGGCCTCGCGGCCCTGCCCGGCGCGGCCGTTGCCGCGCCCGCCGCCCCGGCCGCCCCCGCCGCGGCCGTCCAGGGCTACACCGCCCCGACGTACGCCGGCTCGGTCGCCGAGACCGCGGACAACCAGGCGTTCTTCCAGGCCGTGATGGCCTCCGCCAAGGCCAAGCAGGCCGCCAACCCCTGGCTGCGCACCGTCGTGGTCACCTACGACACCGCCAACGCGCCGTCCTTCACCAACGAGATAGCCCAGGCCGCGCAGATCTGGAACAGCTCGGTGCGCAACGTCCAGCTCCAGGAGAGCGACAGCGGCGACTTCTCGTACTACGAGGGCGACGACTCGCGCGGCTCCTACGCCAGCACCGACGGCCACGGCCACGGCTACATCTTCCTCGACTACCAGCAGAACCAGCAGTACAACTCGCTGCGCGTCACGGCGCACGAGACCGGGCACGTGCTCGGCCTGCCGGACCACTACTCCGGCCCGTGCAGCGAGCTGATGTCGGGCGGCGGTCCCGGCACCTCCTGCACCAACCCGTACCCCAACAGCACCGAGCGCAGCCGGGTCAACAACCTCTGGGTGAACGGCCTGGCGCCTGCGAACTGACCAGCTCGAACCGGTAGTTGACGCAATATTCCCGCTGGTTGAACGCGGCGGGCCGCCCGGCCGGAAACGGGCGGCCCGCCGCCGGGTCGCTTCCCCGTACCGGAGCGTAGTCGGCGGTGCAACGGAATGCCAGGGGCATGCGTGGGTCAAGGTCGGCCAAAGGTCTGTCAAAATCCGCGGCCCGCAGGGGTATTGGACGGCGCTATCGCGGGTTGACATCATCCGCCCGCCCGCCGGACTGTCCGAAGCTCGGGGGACATCACCCGTTCACCAGGTGTCCCCCCACGGCCGGCCCCCAACCGGCCACGACACCACAGGAATCGGAGCCCCCACATGAAGCGATCCGTGCTGTCCGCCACCCTCGGCCTGGCCCTCGCCGCCGGCCTCGCCGTGCTGCCCGGTACGGCGGTGGCCGCGCCCGCCGCCCCGGCCGTCCAGGGCTACACCGCCTCGACGTACGCCGGTTCGGCCGCCGAGGCCGCGGACAACCAGGCGTTCTTCCAGGCCGTGATGGCCTCCGCCAAGGCCAAGCAGGCCGCCAACCCGTCCCTGGCCACCGTGGTCGTCACCTACGACGCCAGCTCGGCCCCGACCTTCCGCACCCAGATAGCCAGGGCCGCGCAGATCTGGAACGGCTCGGTCGCCAACGTCCAACTGCGCTCCGGCTCGGCCGCCGACTTCCGCTACTACGAGGGCAACGACTCCCGCGGCTCCTACGCCAGCACCGACGGCCACGGGCGCGGCTACATCTTCCTCGACTACCAGCAGAACCGGCAGTACAACTCGGTGCGGGTGACCGCGCACGAGACCGGGCACGTGCTCGGCCTGCCGGACCACTACTCCGGCCCGTGCAGCGAGCTGATGTCGGGCGGCGGTCCCGGCACCTCCTGCACCAACCCGTACCCCAACAGCACCGAGCGCAGCCGGGTCAACTCCCTCTGGGCGCGCGGCTGATCCACCGCTGAGCCCGGTCCGGCCGCCCCCGCCGCGGCCGGACCGGGGCGTGCGCCGCGGGATTGTCGGTGCCCCGTGCGAGCATGCGGGCGAGACCCTCCCGAAAGGTGCCGCCGCCATGTCCCGTGCCGTTCCCGACCAGCTCACCGACCTCCCGTACGCGGAACTGCTGAGCCCGCACACCGGGGCGCTGCGCAGCGACGAGCGGTACGACACCGTACTCTTCGACGGCGGCGAGCACACCGACGAGTCGGCCGCCGGCGCGACGTTCCTGGAGTGCGCCTTCACCGGGGTGGCGCTCAGCGGGGTCAAGCTGCGCCAGGCCCGGTTCAACGAGGTCTGGGTGCAGGCCGGCCGCTGGGTGGCCTGCGACCTCAGCGACACCGAGTGGCAGGACGCCGCCTTCTCGGGCGGGGTGCTGGCCGGGGTCGCCGCGCACGGTTCGGCGCTGCGCCGGGTGGTGTTCCGGGGCTGCAAGCTGGAGGCGGTCAACCTGCGGGCGGCCGTCCTGCGGGACGTCGTCTTCGAGGACTGCCTGCTGCGCGACGTGGACTTCGGCGAGGCGAAGCTGACCGGGGTCTCCTTCCCCGGCTCGACGCTGGAGGAGGTCCGGCTGCGCGGCGCCACGCTGAGCAAGGTGGACCTGCGCGACGCCGCCCGGCTCGGCCTCCCGGACGGTCACCAGGGGCTGCGCGGGGCCGTCATCAACTCGACCCAACTCCTGGAGCTGGCCCCGCAGTTCGCCCATGCCCTGGGGATCACCGTGCAGGACCGCTGAGGCTGGCCCGGCCCCGTTCCTCCCCGTCGTTTCCGCCACGCGTTCAGCCGGCCGTCGCTCGGTGACGGCCGGACGAACAGTCCGCCAAACCTGGTGCACGCATCTGGTGGGCCAGTTCGGCGCCGGTGGAAGATGCTGCGCGATCGATGAGCCCGACTTGTGTACACAACATCGCCAGTGAAGGGACGGGCTGGGCTGATGGCCGAGCTGAGTCGCAGGAAGTTCGTCACGCTCTCCGGTGCCGCCGCGGCCGGTCTCGCGGTGGCCGGGAGCGGCGCCGCGGGGGCCGCCCCGGGCAGCGGGGCCACGGCGCCCGCCGCCACCGCCGCGCTCGCGGGGACCGGCACCATCACCGACGCGCAGCACGTGGTGATCCTGATGCAGGAGAACCGCAGCTTCGACCACTACTTCGGCACGCTGCGCGGCGTGCGCGGCTTCGCCGACCGCAGCACGATCCAGATCGCCGGCGGCTACAGCGTCTTCAACCAGCCCAACGGCCTGTCCCGCCAGTACCCGTGGCAGTTCAGCCTCACCAAGCCGGCCGGCGGCGCCGACCCGGAGCGCCTGGCCCAGTGCAACGGGGACCTCTCGCACGGTTGGAGCGACCAGCACAGCGCGTGGAACAGCGGCAAGATGGACAACTGGGTCGCCGCCAAGGGCAACGTCCGCACGCTCGGCTACCTCACCCGCCAGGACATCCCGTTCCACTACGCGCTGGCCGAGAACTGGACCATCTGCGACGCCTACCACTGCTCGGTGCTGAGCGCGACCGGCCCCAACCGCACCTACCACTGGTCCGGCCAGATCGACCCGGCCGGCACCGCGGGCGGCCCGGCCTACGACGGCGGCGACGAGAAGGGCCTGCGCTGGCAGACCTACGCGGAGGCGCTGGAGAACGCCGGGGTCAGCTGGAAGGTCTACCAGAACGCCGCCGACAACTACGGCGACAACGCCCTGGCCTACTTCAGCCAGTTCTCGGGCGCCCCGGCCGGCAGCCCGCTGGCCGTCAAGGGCATGGGCTCGGTGCCCAAGGTCACCGGCCGGACCCCGGACGACATCGTCGCCGCGATCAAGGCCGACGTGCTGGCCGGCACCCTGCCGCAGGTCTCCTGGATCGTCCCCGACCAGGGCTCCTCCGAGCACCCGTACGCCACCCCGGCCGATGGCGCGCACTTCGTCCACAACGTGATCGACGCGCTCAACGCCGACCCGAACGTCTTCAACTCGTCCGTCCTGTTCATCAACTACGACGAGAACGACGGCTTCTTCGACCACGTCCCACCGCCGGTCGCCCCGGCCGGCACCCCGGGCGAGTTCTACAACGGCACCAACATCGGGCTCGGCTTCCGCGTCCCGCTGATCGCCGTCTCGCCCTGGACCCGCGGCGGCTGGGTCAACTCCGAGACCTTCGACCACACCTCGGTGCTGCGTTTCCTGGAGGCCTGGACGGCCGCCCTCGGCACGCCCGCGAAGTGCGTGAACATCAGCGACTGGCGCCGGCGCGTCTGCGGCGACCTGACCAGCGTCTTCGACTTCGCCAACCCGGTGTACGGCCTGCCGGCGCTGCCCGACACCTCGCAGACCATCGGGCTGTCCACCTGCGGCCCGCTGCCCAACCCGGCCCCGGTCAACAACCAGCTGCCGTTGCAGGAGTCCGGCACCCGGCAGGCCCGCGCCCTGCCGTACCAGCCGAACGCCAACCTGGACCACTTGGAGTTCGGCTCGGCCGGGGTGATGAAGGTCTGGCTCAAGATGGAGAACACGGGCCCGGCGGCGGTGAAGTCCGCGCACTTCGCCGCGTACGCCAACGCCTACCGCGGCGGCGGCCCCTGGCAGTACACCGTCGACCCGGGCAACAACACCAGCGACTTCTTCAACTGCGGCACCGGCTTCGGCGGCGGCCCGTACGACCTCTCGGTGGTCGGCCCCAACCGCTTCCTGCGCCGCTTCAAGGGCGATGCGACGAAGGCCGGCAAGAACGCGGCGGTCACCGCCTCGTACGCGGTCGAGCCGGGCACCGGCAAGCTGGCGGTGTACTTCAAGCTGGCCAACAACGGCACCGCGCCGATGACCTTCACCATCGCCTCGAACAACTACCGGACGGACGGCCCCTGGACGTACCAGGTGCCGGCCGGCGGCAGCGTCAGCGACTACTTCAACGCGGTGGCCTACACCAACGGCTGGTACGACTTCACCGTCACAGTGGACGCGGACGCCAGCTGGTCGCAGCGGTTCACCGGCCACCTGGAGACCGGCGCGCCCAGCGTCAGCGGCTGACCGGACGCTCGAGGCCCCGGGGGAACCACGGATCGTGGACCTCCCGGGGCCCGTCCGTGGTCAGCAGGGTGAGCGTCGGCGGCGCGGCAGCGTACTCGGCCAGCAGTACCGCGCCGTGCCGGGTCTCCAGCTCGGCCTGCACCGGCACCGGCAGCTTGCTCAGCGCGCGCCGCAGGTGCAGCGCGTCCCGCCGGCTGACCGGCTGCGGGGTGCGCAGCACCAGCCGCAGCGGGCTCAGCGGCCCGGCCACCGGCACCCCGCTGCCCAGCTCGTAGCCGACCGCGCCGATCGGGCCCCAGGGCATCCGGTGCTCCGCCACCAGCCGGCCGACCTCCGGCAGCAGGGCCAGTGCCGGGACCTGCGCGAGCCGTTCGGCGGTGAGCAGTTCCCGCCGACCGACCAACTGCTCGGGCCGCAGGGTCCGGGCCACCGCGGCCCACGGCACCAGGGCGTCGAGCCGCTGTCCGGGGCGCGGGCCGCGCACGGTCACCGGGATCCAGTGCTCGGGGGCGGCCGTGGTGTCGCGGGTGCAGCGCGTCGGGTGCGGCAGGTCGGCCGGGGTGCCGACCACGGTGGGCGCCCGGGCGACCGTGACCCAGGGGTGGGCCCGCAGCACGGTCCGGGCCCAGTCGGGGAGCCCGCCGCCCGCGAGCGGCCGCAGCGAGCTCGGGCACTGCACCAGCAGCAGATCGTGCGCGCCGGGCAGCCGCCCGTCCAGCGCGGCGAGCGGTCCGACCCGCCGGCGCGGTCCGTCGTGGGTGTCCTCGGCGGCGGTGCGCCGGGCGAGGCTTCCGGAAGTGGCGAGGGTCACAGCGGGCTCCAGACGGTGGCGTCAGTTCGGCCGACGGCTCCACCCTCCGCCCGCCCCGTGCCGGGCCGCTACGGCCCTTCGGCGCGTTCGGTCGGGACCAAGGACTCACGGGACCGAGGACTCGAGGGGACTCGAGGGGACTCGAGGGGACTCGAGGTGCGTGGGTGGGCGCCCGGTGTGAGAGTGGGGGCAGCCCGGTATCCGTCCGGAGGAGGAGTCATGGGCATCTTCGACAGGTTCCGCCACAAGGCGCACGAGGCCACCGGGCAGGACGCCACCCAGCGTGCCGCCCTCGCCCACGACGAGGCCGCCGACGCGTACAGCGACGACGTCGAGCGGACCCGGGAGACCCGGGAGGTGGAGCGGCTCGCCGCGCAGGAGGAGGCCGACCGGCGCGCCGCCGAGAACATGACCGCGGAAGGCGACCCCTGGGACTGACCCCGCCCCCTGATCCCCTCGGAGCATGCCTCCGGGGGGATCAGTGCGTCCGGCTCACCGCGCCCGGGGTGGCAGCGGCGGGCGCCGCAGGTCCGGCCGGGGGGTGTCGGGCGGCGGGGGCGCGGCGGCCGGGGCGTCCTCCAGCAGCTCCAGGGCCAGCTGGACGGCGGCGGTCAGTTCGGGGTGCCGCCCCCGCGCCCAGTCCCGGGGGGTGCGCAGCACGTGCACGTCCGGCTCGACGCCGCGGTTCTCCACCGACCAGCCCAGCCCGCCGGTGAACCAGGAGGCGTTCTTCGGCACCGAGATCTGGGTGCCGTCGCCGAGGGTGTGCCGCCCGGTCATCCCGACCACCCCGCCCCAGGTGCGGGTGCCGACCACCGGGCCGAGGCCGAGCAGCCGGATCGCCGCGATGATCACGTCGCCGTCCGAGCTGGTCGCCTCGTCGGCGAGGGCCACCAGCGGGCCGCGCAGGGCGTGCCGCGGCCAGCGGACCGGCTGGCGGTCCCGGCTGAAGTCCCAGGCGAGGACCCGCCGGGTGAGCTTCTCCAGGACGAGCTCGGAGACGTTGCCGCCGGCGTTGCCGCGCACGTCCAGGACCAGCGCGGGCTTGTCCAGCTCCCGCCGCAGGTCGCGGTTGAACTGCGCCCAGCCGGAGCCGCCGAGGTCCGGGATGTGCAGGTAGCCGCACCGTCCGTCGCTGAACTCCCGTACCAGGGACCGACGTTTGGTCACCCAGTCCTGGTAGCGGATGGGTCGCTCGTCGGTGAGCGGGGTGACGGTGATCCGCCGCACCGGGCCGTCCGGGCCGCTGCGCAGGGTCAGTTCCACGGTGGTGCCGCCGGTGCCGGCCAGCAGCGGCAGCGGTCCGCGCAGCGGGTCCACCGGGCGGCCGCCGACCGCCAGCAGCTCGTCGCCGTCCCGGACCCCCTGGGCGGCGAGCGGGGCGCGGGCGCGCGGGTCGGAGGACTCGCCGGGCAGCACCCGTTCGACCAGCCAGCGACCGTCGGGGGAGCGGTGCGCGTTGGCGCCGAGCAGTCCGAGCGGCTGCTGGGCGAGCGAGGGCCCCTCGGCGCGCCGGGAGGTGGTGACGTAGGCGTGCGAGGTGCCCAGCTCGCCGAGGAGTTCGCGCAGCAGGTCGGCGAAGTCGTCCGGTGCGGAGACCCGCTCCAGCAGCGGCTCGTACTGGGCGACCAGGGCGGGCCAGTCCAGGCCGGACATCCGGGCGTCCCAGAACTGGTCCCGGACGATCCGGGCCGCCTCGTGGTAGGCCTGGCGCCACTCGTCGGCCGGGTGGACGGTGTGGGTGATCCGGCGCAGGTCCACCGTGGTCCCGGCGGAGGGGGCGCCGACCGGGACGATCCGCAGCGAGCCGGCCGAGTAGACCGCCACCGAGCCGCCGTCGCCGGAGACCGCGTAGCCGTCCAGCCGGTCGACCAGCGTGGTGCGGGTGCCCCGGGCCAGGTCGAAGTACTCCAGCGAGGGGCGGCCTGAGGTGTCCTCCGGGCTGGCGAAGGTCTGGCCGAGGGTGCCGGAGATGGGCCAGCGCAGCCAGACCAGGCCGCCGCGCACCGCGTCGGTGGCCGAGTACTTGGAGGCGATCACCGGGAACTGCAGCAGCCGCTCGCCGATGCCCTGCGGGTCGACCCGGACGGTGCCGTCGCCGCCGCCGTCGCCGCGGGGGGAGCCGTCCTCGGCGGGCGCGGCGAACGGGGACGGCGTGTCGGCGGTCAGCGGGACGAGGTACGGGCGGCAGCCCACCGGGAAGGAGAGGTCGCCGGTGTGCACGTCGTGGACGGGGTCGAAGCCGCGCCAGGACAGGAAGGCCAGGTAGCGGCCGTCCCGGGTGAACACCGGCTGTTCGTCCTCGAACCGGCCGTCGGTGACCTCGGTGATCGGCGCGGCCACCGCGGTGCGGGTGAGCCGGATCCGGCGCAGCGAGCGCCCGGCCACCGGCTGTGACCAGGCGATCCAGTGCGAGTCGGGGGAGAACCGGGCGCTGGAGACCGGCCCGTAGCCGGAGGTGGCGAGCCCGCGGACGGCGCCGTCGGCGGTGTCCACCAGCAGCAGCCGCCCGTCCGAGGTGGCCGCGGCGAGGTGGGCGCCGTCGGGGGAGGCGGTGAGCTCCAGGACCCGGCCGAGCCGGCCCGCGGCGAGGACCCGGTGCCGGTGCCGCTCGCCTCCCCCGAGGTCGGGGGAGGCCTCGTGCCCGGGCAGCGGCACCACCTCGATCGCGTCGGCACCCTCGGCGTCGGTGATCCAGGCCGCCTCGCCGGTGTGCCCGAGCATCACCGGCAGCCGGGTCCGCACGCCCGGGGTGTCGGCGAGCGCGCGGGCCGGACCGTCCTTGTGGGTGAGCCAGTACTGGCTGCCGCGCACGGTGATCACCCCGGCCCGACCGCTCTGGTCGCAGGCCAGGTCCTTGACCTGGGTGGCGGCGCTGACCTGGTACGGGCGGCGGCCGGCCCGGGCGCCGCCGAGCGGGACGCGCAGCCGGCGCGGGGCGGGGGCGTCCAGGCCGTCCAGCAGCCAGAGGTCGCCGGCGTGCTGGTAGACGATCCGGGTGCCGTCGGTGGCGGCCTCGCGGGCGTAGTAGGAGGCGTGGTCGGTGTGCCGGCGCAGGTCGCCGCCGTCGGGGCGGCAGGAGTAGAGGTTGCCGATGCCCTCGTGGTCGGAGAGGAAGGCCACCCGCTCGCCGACCGGCATCGGGGAGGCGAGGTGGCCGGCGTGCTCGGCGAGGACCTGCTCGCCGTCCACCCAGAGCCGGCCGGTCGCGCCGCCGCGGTAGCGCTTCCAGGCGGCGGGCTCGTGCGGGGCGGCGCCGGTGAGCAGCACGGTGCGCTCGCGGCTCATCTGGGCGTCGCCGACCGGCCCCCAGGGCATCCGGTGGCCGGGGGCGCCGTCCGGCGGCAGCGCGTGCGCCCAGGTGTAGTGGCCGAAGGGCTCGTGGAAGGAGGTGACGGCCAGCACCTCGCCGTCGGGCAGCCAGCCGCGCACCCGGGTGTCCTGGCTGCCCCAGTGGCTGAGCCGCCGGGCCTCGCCGCCCTCGACGGGGGCGGTCCACACCTCGGGGGTGAGGCTGAGCCAGCTGGTCCAGGCGAGGGTGCGGCCGTCCGGGGAGAAGCGGGGGTGGCTGACCCGGGTGCGGTCGCAGCTGACCCGCCAGGCCCGGCCGGTGCCGCCGTCGGCGTCCAGCGGGGCGATCCAGACGTCGTCCTCGGCGGTGAAGGTGAGCAGGCCGCCGTGCAGATGGGGGTAGCGGAGGTAGCCGGGCGGGGTCACCTCTCCATCCTTCGACGGGGTGTCACACCCGGCAACCGGGGCGGGTCCGTCCGCGACGCCCGTCCGCACCGCACGTCCGCACCGGGCCCGAGCCGGTCTGGCGGCCGGGAGTTCTCCCCGAACTTCGACGGCTGCTTCCACCGCTGGGCACCGCAGCACCGCTGTGCCACGGCACAATGCCGGAAGGCCCCCCGCTCTCGCGAAGGGCCTTCCGGCTGTCTGTGCGCCGCCAGGGACTCGAACCCCGGACCCGCTGATTAAGAGTCAGCTGCTCTAACCAACTGAGCTAGCGGCGCCTGCTGACACGGAGAACATTACCTGGTCAGCGGCCGAAACACACAATCGGCCCGGGTGGCCGCCCGGGCGGCCCGGGCTCACGGCGTCAGGACCACCTTGCCCCGGACGTGCCCGGCGCCGACCAGCCGGTGGGCGTCGGCGACGCGCCCCAGCGGGAAGGTCTCGGCGATCTCCAGCCCCAGGCCGCCCGCCTCCCACAGCTCGACCAGCTCGGTCAGCCGGGCGGCCGTCCGCTCGCCGCGCAGCTGCCGCACGCCCAGCCGCTCGGCGGTCGGGTAGTCGACGACGGTGCCGATCCGGTCCCGGTCGGCGACCAGCTCGACCGAGGCCTCCAGGGCGCCCCGCCCGGCGGCGTCGAAGGCCGCGTCCACGCCCTGCGGGGCCGCCGCCCGGACCCGCCCCACCAGCCCCGGGCCGTACGCGACCGGGATCGCGCCCAGCTCGCGCAGGTAGGCGTGGTTGGGCTCGCTCGCGGTGCCGATCACGGTCGCGCCCCAGGCCCGGGCCAGCTGGACGGCGACCGTGCCGACCCCGCCGGAGGCGCCGTGGACCAGCACGGTGTCGCCCGCGCCGACGCCGAGCAGGCTGAGCGCCAGGTGCGCGGTCTGGCCGGAGGCGGAGAGCGAGCCGGCCTGCTCCCAGGGCATCGTGGCGGGCTTGGCGACCAGCTGGGCGGCGTCCACCGTGACGAACTCGGCCTGGCCGCCCAGCAGCCGGAAGCCCAGCACCTCGTCGCCGACCTCCCAGCCGTAGCTGCTCGCCCCGAGCTGGTCCACCACCCCGGCGAACTCGTTGCCGAGCGTGAACGGCGGCTCGATCCGTGCCCCCGGCGGGGAGAAGCCCGCCCGGATGGCGAGGTCCACCGGCTGCACCCCGGCTGCGTACACCCGGACCCGCACCTCGCCCGGCCCGGGTACCGGGACCGGCACCTCGGTGACCCGTAGGACCTCCGGTCCGCCGAACTCGGGGACGGTGACTGCCTTCATGGGTTCTCCTGCCCTTCCGCTCGTTCCCGTGCCCCTTGATCTTCGGACCTCAAGCGCGCTTGAGGTCAACCCCCGACGTCGATCCCGGTCCGGCGTGTCGACCGAGATGGGCGCATTGTCAGATTTATCCTGGGCGGCGCTCAGCCGTCCGCCGTGCGCCGACTCCCGTGTCCCGTGTCCCGCGTGCCGCCAGCCGTCGAGAGGATCCGCCCCGTGGGTCAGCTGCCCCTGCTCTTCCTGGTGCTGCTCGCCTCCGTGGTGACCATGCCGCTCGCCCGCCGCACCGGAGTGCCGCAGCCGGTCCTGATGACCATGCTCGGCATCGTCATGGCGCTCGTCCCGCAGATCCCGGACATCGCCATCGACCCCGAGTTGATCCTGCCGCTGGTCCTGCCGCCGCTGATCTTCGCGGTCGCCCGGCGCTCCTCGGTCCGCTACTTCAAGGCCAACATCCGCTCGATCCTGCTGCTCGCGGTCGCGCTGGTCGTGGTCACCACGGTCGCGGTGGGCGCCGCCGTGCACTGGCTGCTGCCCGCGCTGCCACTGGCCGCCGCGGTCGCGGTCGGCGCGCTGGTCTCCCCGCCCGACCCGGTCGCCGCCGTCGCCGTGGCGGGCAGCGTCGGACTGCCCCGGCGGCTGGTGGCGATCCTGGAGGGCGAGGGCCTGTTCAACGACGTCACTGCGATCGTCATCTACTCGCTGGCCGTCGACGCGGTGGTCTCCGGCGACCTCCCGGCCGACCGCGCCGTGCTGCGGTTCGTGCTGTCCGCGGTGCTCGCCGTGGTCGTCGGCGTCGCCCTCGGCTGGGTCAACGCCAAGCTGGCCGGACTCCTGGACGACCCGACCCAACAGGTCGCGCTCAACCTGCTGGTGCCGTTCGCCGCCTACACCATCGCCGAGGAGATCCACGGCTCCGGCGTGCTGGCCGTCGTGATCTGCGCGCTCTACCTCGCCGAACGGGCCGCCGACGCCGACGCCGTCTCCTACCGGCTGGTCGGCAACGCCTTCTGGGAGGTCGTCGAGATCCTGATCACCGGGGTCGCCTTCGGCCTGATCGGCCTGGAACTCGCCACCGTGCTGAAGGAGGCCGGCCGGGACTGGACCGGCATGCTCGGCGACGCCGCCGTGGTCATCGCGGTGGTGGTGCTGGTCCGGCTGCTCTGGCTGCTGCCGGCCGGCTGGCTCTCCCGTCGGCTGCGGTCGGGCGAGGAGGAGGACACCCCGTTCAGCTGGCGGGAGAGCGTGGTGCTGTGGTGGTCGGGCATGCGCGGGGTCGCCACCGTCGCCCTGGCCCTGGCCATCCCGCTCACCGTCGACTCCGGCGCCGGCTTCCCCGAGCGCGGCCGACTGGTCTTCATCGCCTTCAGCGTGGTGCTCTTCACCCTGCTGGTCCAGGGCCTCACCCTGCCCTGGCTGGCCAAGCGGCTCCAGCTGGACATCGACCAGGACCGGCACGAGCAGGCCGTCCGGCTGCTCTGGTGGCGCGCCGCCAAGGCCGGGCTGCGGCGGCTGGGCGAACTGGAGGAACAGGACCGGCTGCCCGCCGAGGTCGCCGACCGCCTGCGGGACCGTCAGCACGACCGGCTGGCCCGGCTCTGCCCGGAGAACTACGCCGAGGAGGAGGCCGCCGAGGCGAAGGTACGGCTGGCCCGGTGGCGCGCCGCCCGCGACGTCGAGCAGGAGATGATCGCCGCCTCCCGGCGCGAGATGCTGGTCGCCCGCAGCGAGGCCGGCACCGACCCGGAGCTCGTCGACCAGGTCCTGCGCGGGCTCGACCTGCGCTCGGAACGGAAGTGACGCCGCGTCGGGACGACCCTCGTCGAGCGTTGACGCCGCGTCGGGACGACCCTCGTCGAGCGTTGACGCCGCATCGGGACGACCGTCGTCGAGCGTGGGCGAACGGAATGTGAGCGACCCCGCCGGACGTTGCATAGGCTGAGCCCCGGGCAGGCCGTCAACGGAGTCGGCGCACCACCAGTACCCGCACGACCTCGCGAAGCCTTCTCACAGTCTGGCCCCACCGCCTGGCCCTGCCGGTATCTGCACCCATCTGCACCCAGATGAATCGAGGAACCACCGATGTCGGAGACCCGCGCCGACGCCCGCACCCCGCTCGACCGGACCCCGCAGTGGGCCGCCCTCGGCAAGCACCGGGCCGAGCTGGGCGAGACGCACCTGCGCGAGCTGTTCGCCGCCGACCCGGAACGCGGCCGCCGCTACACCCTCCAGGTCGGCGACCTGCACGTGGACTACGCCAAGCACCTGGTGACCGACGAGACGCTGGAGCTGCTGCGCGAACTCGCCGCGGCCACCGGCGTCGCCGAGCTGCGGGACGCCATGTTCCGCGGCGAGAAGATCAACAACACCGAGCAGCGCGCCGTCCTGCACACCGCGCTGCGCGCGCCGCGCGGGGCCGTGGTCGAGGTCGACGGCGAGAACGTCGTCCCCGCGGTGCACGCCGTCCTGGACCAGATGGCCGCCTTCGCCGACCGGGTCCGCAGCGGCGAGTGGCGAGGCCACACCGGCAAGCCGATCCGCACCGTCGTCAACATCGGCATCGGCGGCTCCGACCTGGGCCCCGCGATGGCCTACGAGGTGCTCCGCTCGTACACCAAGCGCGACCTCGACGTCCGGTTCGTCTCCAACGTGGACGGCGCCGACCTGCACGAGGCGATCCGCGACCTCGACCCGGCCGAGACGCTGTTCATCGTCGCCTCGAAGACCTTCACCACCATCGAGACCATCACCAACGCGGTCTCCGCCCGCAACTGGCTGCTCACCGGCCTGCGCGCCGACACCGACGCGGTCGCCAAGCACTTCGTCGCGCTGTCCACCAACGCCCAGGGCGTGCAGGACTTCGGCATCGACACCGCCAACATGTTCGAGTTCTGGGACTGGGTCGGCGGCCGCTACTCCTACGACTCGGCGATCGGCCTCTCGCTGATGATCGCCATCGGCCCGGACGCCTTCCGGGAGATGCTGGACGGCTTCCACCTGGTCGACGAGCACTTCCGCACCGCCCCGCCGGAGCGGAACGTCCCGCTGCTGCTCGGTCTGCTCGGCGTCTGGTACGGCGCGTTCTTCGACGCCCAGGCGCACGCGGTGCTGCCGTACTCGCACTACCTGTCGAAGTTCACCGCCTACCTGCAACAGCTGGACATGGAGTCCAACGGCAAGTCGGTGACCCGGGACGGCTCGCCGGTGAGCTGGCAGACCGGCCCGGTGGTCTGGGGCACCCCCGGCACCAACGGCCAGCACGCCTACTACCAGCTGCTGCACCAGGGCACCAAGCTCATCCCGGCCGACTTCATCGGCTTCGCCGAGCCGGTCGCCGACCTGCTCCCGGGCCTGGTCGCCCAGCACGACCTGCTGCTGGCCAACTTCTTCGCCCAGACCCAGGCGCTGGCCTTCGGCAAGACCCCGGAGGAGGTCGCCGCCGAGGGCGTGCCGGCCGAGCTCGTCCCGCACAAGACCTTCAAGGGCAACCACCCGACCACCACCATCCTGGCCGGCGAGCTGACCCCCTCGGTGCTGGGCCAGCTGGTCGCGCTGTACGAGCACAAGGTGTTCGTCCAGGGCGCGATCTGGAACATCGACTCCTTCGACCAGTGGGGCGTCGAGCTGGGCAAGGTGCTCGCCAAGCGGATCGAGCCGGTGCTGCTGACCGGTGAGGGCGCCGAGCAGCTGGACAGCTCCACCGCCGAGCTGGTCGCCCGCTACCGCGCGCTGCGCGGGCGCTGACCCCGGTCGGGCCGCCCGCCTCCCCGGCGGGCGGCCCGGTCCGTCGCGTTCCCGCGTCCGCCCGGTCGTCGTCCGGAAAGCACGTCGTCCGGGAACGCGTCGTACGGAAAACGCCGAGAGGCCCCTCGCTTTCGCGAGGGGCCTCTCGGCTGTCTGTGCGCCGCCAGGGACTCGAACCCCGGACCCGCTGATTAAGAGTCAGCTGCTCTAACCAACTGAGCTAGCGGCGCCTGCTGACAGAGAAGACTCTAGCAGCGGCCCGCGTCCGATCCCAAATCGAATGACCGTTGCCCGCCGTTCACCCGCCGGTCACGGCGGCCGCCCCGGCCGGAGCGGCCGCACCCGGCTCGCGGGCCGCCCGGACGCAGGCCCAGAGCACCACCGAGGCGCCCGGCAGCCACGGCTCCCGGTCCTCCGGCGCGACGATCCACCGGCCGGCGCCCAGCCCTGGGGAGTCCGGGCTGTTCACCATCCGCTGCACCGGCGGCACGGTCACCGCGTCGCCCCGGCCGTGGCACAGCAGCGGCGGCACGTCCCGGGCCCACTCCTCCCAGGCCAGCAGCCGGCGCAGCCGGGGTCCCGCACCGGGCTGGACGAACAGCAGCATCCGGCCCCGGTAGGTGGCCACCGGGCCGCAGCCCGGCCCGGAGGCCCACAACTCGTCCAGCATCCGGCGGCCGAACAGCGACGGCATGCTGATCACGTCGAAGGCGCGCCCGCAGGGCAGCACGGAGGGCGCCCAGGGGCGTGACTCCCACAGGGCGCGCATACTGCGCGGGTACTCGCTGGCGGAGGCGAGCCAGGCCTCCCCGGCCACGGTGACGTACTCCACCGACTGATACGTCCAGATGTCCACGCACAGCAGCGTGCGCCGTGCGGGGGCCGGATGGGACGGAAAGCACGGTTTGCCGGACAGGGCGGCGGGGAACGGCGTACCCTTCCGCCGCTCGTGTCATATGCCAGTGGCCCAGTGACCCTGGCCCAGTGACCCGGCGGCTCGGTGAGCCCGTGCCCCGAGCGTTCAGTCCTCGTGGCGGCGCGGCTGGAGCAGACCGCGGCCGTACTCGATCATCTTGGCGGCGTAGTCGGGGGTCCAGTCCACGCGCTGCGCGATCTCGGCGTCCGACAACGCGTCGAAGCGGCGCGGGTCCGCGAGCTGGGCCGCGGCGACCGCCTGGAAGTCGGTGGCCCGCTCGGCGGCCGCGCGGAAGGCCAGCGCCAGCTCGGTGGAGCGGCGCAGCAGCTCGGCGGGGTCCTCGATCGACTCCAGGTCGAAGAAGCGTTCCGGCTCCGGCTCGGCGGACTGCGGCTCGAACAGCAGCTGCGCCGGACGCAGACGCCGGGTGGGCTCGGGTGCCTCGGCTGGGGAGTCGGGCATGGACGGACACCTCCGGGGTCTCGGTGAGGGAGGGCGGGCGGGCTGCTCCGGTCCGCGCCGCCCGGTCGTGGCCGTCGTCCATTGTCTCGCGGCAGCGACCGGTAACGGAACGGTGCGCGTGCGGGCGCTATTCCCCGACACGCGCCGGGGGGATTGCCTCGGGCGCCGGGTGTCCTGATCGCATGCGAACCGGTTGTCGGGGTGTCCAGGCGTTCCGCCGTCCGACGAACCGGGAGAACCCCCCATGCGCGTGCCGAAGATCCTGTCCAGCGGCGTCCTGCTGATCTGTCCGGTCCTCGGCCTGGCCGCGGCGTCACCGGCCGTCGCCGCCGAGACGTCCGTCGCGGTGAAGGGGCCGGTGAGCTCCCCCGGCGGTCCGTCCAGGGCGACCTGCCCCGAGCACACCCACCTGACCGGGGGAGGCTACGAGTTCACTCCCGCCGGACCGAACGACACCGTCGTGGCCAACGGGCCGGACTCCTCCGCACCGAACAGCTGGATCGTCCGGGCCTCGCACGGGAACGTGACGGCCGTCGCCGTGTGCGAGACCGAGGACTGACCGCTACCGCAGGTGGACCCGGTGGCCGGACAGGTGGTGCAGCACCTGGTGGTTGGCCTCCCAGCCGTCCGGGAAGGCCACCGGGACACCCAGCTGCACCGGCTCGGTGGACGGATGGTCGTCCAGCAGCTCGGCGATCCCGGCCCGGGCCACCACGATGCAGGCGTGCCGGTGGCGGGAGGCGAGCACGCAGAGCCGGCCGGTCTCCAGATGGAAGGCGGTGGCGTCCGGCCGCCCGGAGAGCGGGTGCAGCACCACGGTGACGTCGTACTCGCGGCCCTGAAGCCGGTTGGCGGTGTCCACCGTGACCGCCGGCCCCGCCGCCTGGTCGACCGGGACGCCCGCCTTGAGCAGGGCCGCCCGGACGGCCGCGGCCTGGTCCCGGTGGGCGGTGCCGACCGCGATCCGGTCCGCGGTCAGCGGCGCCTCGCCCTGCTCCGAGTGCGCGGTGATGCCGCGCTCCAGCAGCCGGCGGACGGCCGCCGCGACCGCCGCCACCGCCTGCGGGTCGGTCCGCACGGTGTGCCGGGCGGGCAGCTCCAGTAGCGCCCAGCCGTGCTCGGCGGCCCGGTCGATCACCGCGTCCAGTGCCGAGCCGTCCGGCCGGACGGCGGCGGTCAGCCGGCGGTCGTCCGGCCCGGTGCCGGATCGGAACGGCGTGTACGGGTAGAACGCCTGCGAGATCAGCGGCGCGGCGCTGGCCGGCAGCCGCCAGGAGACCGGCAGCCGGTGCGGCTCGATCTGCGGGTTGTGCGCCAGCATGGTGACCACGGCGCTGCTCGACGGGTCGTAGGACAGCCCCGCCCACTGCTCGGTGCCGACCACCGTGAACGGGTCCAGCTGGCCCGGGTCGCCGACGAACAGCGCCCGCTCGAACAGCCGGGCCACCGCGAGCAGCGCGTCCGAGCGCATCTGGTACGCCTCGTCGACGATCGCGTGCCGCCACGGGGCCTCGGCCCGCACCCACTGCCACTTGGCGGAGGTGGAGACCACCACGTCGTGCTCGACCAGGTCGGAGACCTTGTCGGAGGGCGTGACATTGGCGTGCCGCAGCACCTCCGGGCCCGGCCGGGAGTCCGTCGCGTGCAGCCGGCCGATCGTCAACTCCGGAGCCTTCTCGGCCAGTCGGCCCACCAGGTCGTCCACCTGGCCGTTGGTCTGGGCGACGATCATCAGCCGCTCGCCGGAGGCCACCAGCTCCCGGGCGGCCCGCACCACCAGGGTGGACTTCCCGGCGCCGGGCGGGGAGTCCACCACCACGCCGCGCGGGGCGCCGGCCGGCGGGTGCACCGTCGCCGCCAGGATCCGGGCCACCGCGGCGTCGGCGGCCGCGCCCGGGTCCTGCTCGCTGCTCAACTCGGCCATCACTCCCACTCCTCGGCGGCGGATGCGGCGGATCCGGCGGACCCGGGCGGCGCGGAGCCGGGCGGGCCGCCGTGCGTCCACGGGGTGTCGTCCGGCTCGGGCAGCGGCGCGGACTGGCGCACCGTCAACTCGAACAGGGTGAAGAGGACCGGCTCGCCGGGCTCGGGCAGGCTGCCCGGTTCCGGCTCCTTCTTGCGGCCCATGCCGGAGAGGATCCGCAGCGTGATGCTGCCCCGCTCCGGGTCGACCGCCACGATCTCGGCCTTCTGCGCGCTCGGGCCTCCCCCGCCCTCCGGCCGGGGGGACCCCCATACCCGGTGCGCCTCCCGGCCGAGGTCGGCGTGCGGGCGGTCGTCGGTGCGCAGGGTGACCAGCGGGCGCGGCTTGGGGGAGCGGCCGGAGGTGTCCCAGTCCGGCACCACCTCGGTCACCACCCCGCTGAACGCCTCGCCGGCCAGCCGGTGCTCGGCCATCGCCAGCGGATCGTCCAGCGCCTCCTGGACGTCCAGCCGGGCCTGCTCGCGCTCGCGCTGGGCCAGCTTGCGGGCAGCGGTGACGGCGTCGTCCTGCCGGGGCTGCGGCGGCTCGCCGGCCGCCAGGCGGTCCCGGTGGCCGGTGTACGACCAGCGGTCGCCGGTCCAGCGCTCCTCCAGGTGCCCGGCGGGCGGCAGCGCCCGCAGCAGGTCCAGGCCGTGCCAGACGTCGTGCCAGGTGGGCAGCAGCACGGCCGTCAGCACCTCGCGCAGCTGCTCGACGGCCTTCCGGACGGCCTGCCGGGCGCGCTCGGCGGCCGGCTCGTCCCGCTGCTCGACGCCGTGCAGCAGGGCGGCGGTGGCGGCGTCGTAGCGGGCGATCGCCGGGCCCAGTACGAACTCGTCGAACCGTGGATCGGTGGCCGGACCGGCCGGCGGGTGCAGCAGCTGCCCCCGCTCGTCGCGGGCGGACTCGGCGCGCTCGGTCGCCTCGGCGGCGGTCAGCCCGGGCGGCGGGGCGTGCCAGGCCAGCTGGGCGGCCAGGTGCTGGTCCTCCAGGTGGCTCTGGCCGGTGGCCCAGTGCCGGGCCAGCAGGCCGGTCATCGGCAGCAGCAGGCTCGAACCTGGCACCTGGGCCCGGTCGGTGAGGTGGGTCAGCCAGCGGCCGAGCAGCGGCACCCGCACCGGCGCCGGGTACGGGCCCGGCTCGTCGTCCTCGATCGTGCGGCGGAACCGGGTGGAGCGGCCGAGCAGCGCGAGGTGGTGCACGCCACCGCCGTTCGGCACGATCAGCTGCGGCGCGTCGGCGCACAGCTCGCGCAGCACCTGGGTCTTCTCGCCGGTCTCCGGGTCCTTCTCGGAGCCCTCGATCTGCACCACGTCGGTGGCGAAGGACTCCAGGTAGGGCAGTAGATCAGCGGCCAGTGCGGCCAGGAAGTCGAACCGCAGGGTGCGGTTGAGCGGCTGCGGCACCAGGTGCAGCCGGGGGGTGTCCCGGTCGGTGCCCAGCATGACGGCCAGCGGCGCGCCGGACTCACCGGCGGCGGTCAGCGGGACGACCACCATCGGCCGGTCGGACAGGTGCCGGTGCCGCACGGTGGCCAGCGGCTCGGCCCGCCCGCTGCGGACGGCCTCCAGCCGCGCGAGCGTCGTCAGCAGACTCATCCGGCGGCCCCCGCCGGGAGCGGGACAGCCTCCGCCGGGACCACGACAGCCCCTGCCGGGACCGGGGCAGCCCCCGCCGGGACCCGCCCGAGCGCCTCGGCCCGCAGCGCCGCCGCGTAGGCCAGCCGCTCGGCCGCCTCGTCCGGCCCGGTGCCGGTGGTTGCGGCGGCCAGCGCCTCGGTCACCGTCCGGATGCTGCCCAGCTCGCCGCGGACGCCCCGGCCCAGCTGCTCCACCCGGTCGCCGCAGCGGGCCTGGGCGCGGCAGTGGAAGCCGAGCTCGCAGGTCGACAGGCAGTCCGGGCTGTACGCGGCGGGCACCGCCGCCACCGAGGCGGCCAGCTCCCCGGCGGAGCGGACCGGCGCGCCGTCCTCCGTGGGCGCCAGGTCGAAGTCGGCCCCGGGCGGCAGCGCGTCCAGCAGCCGGCCGATGCCGGTCATCCGGCTCAGCTGGCGGCGGGTGGTGGCCAGCTCGCGGCGGACGTCCACGGCGACCGCGGTCGGCCGGTTGCCGAAGTCCTTCGGGCAGACCAGCAGCACGCTCAGCCGGGGGCTGCCCGGCAGCGCCTGCTCGGTGTACGGGTCCGCCGCGACCGGTCGACCGGCCCGTGCGGCGGCCGCCTGCTGGAGCGCCAGCACGTACACGGCGGCCTGGCGGGCGGCGGCGCCGACCTTGGCCGGGTCCGCGCTGCCGTCCAGCACCGGGAAGGACTTGATCTCGACCACCGTGCACCGCCCGCCGTGCACCACGACCGCGTCCGGCTCCAGGTAGGCGGTGCTGCCGGCCACCTCCAGGCGCAGCAGCGGGTGGTCCAGCAGCGTCCAGGCAGCCGGGTCGGCGGCCGCCCGCGCCAGCGCCTCGGCCGTCCGGTCGGCCCGGACGGCGGGGCCGGAGCGGCGCAGCAGGTCCGGCACCTGGAGCGGGGCGTCGCCGTCCACCGGGACACCGAGGTGGCGGCGCAGCGGCTCCAGCAGCGCGGCGTAGTCGTCCGCCTTCAGCCGGGACTCGAAGATCACGCCGCGGGCGATCGCGAACGGGGACTGCCCGAAGGGCGCGGGGCGGCCCAGCCGGGCGGCCAGCGCGGACTTGTCCACCCCGGCCGCGTCGAGCACGGCGCGGCGGTGGCAGCCCGGATTGGCCGCGAGCGCGGCGAGGGAACGGGCGTTCAGGCTGCGCTGCGGCGCCGGACCGCGCAGCTCGGCGAGCCGCTGGGCGAGCGGCTCAGCGTGCCCGTTGGACGGGACGTTCGTCGAGACGTTCATGGTGCGGCCCAGTGTCGCACCCGGGTCCGACAATGCGGTGCGGACCGGCTTCTTCCGGCCTGAACCACCCGACAGCCGCCCGCCGACCGCCCGACCCCGGGGCGTGCCACGGCCCGGGATCGTGTCCGCCGTCCGGGTGGGGGATCATGGAACCCGGTGCTCAAGGGTGAGACCGACCGTTGCCACCGCCCCGTTGCGAGGAGCCCCCATGCCCGCCCGAATCGTGCTGGTCCGCCACGGCGAGACCGAATGGTCGGCCACCGGCCGACACACCGGCCGCACCGACATCCCGCTGACCGAGGAGGGTCGTGCGATGGCCCGGGCGCTCGGCGCCCGGCTGGCCAAGGCCCCCTGGAACGGGCTGCCGGACGCGCTGGTCTACACCAGCCCGCTCGGCCGCGCCAAGGAGACCTGCGCGCTGGCCGGCTTCGGCGACCGCGCGGTCGAGCGCCCGGAGCTGCTGGAGTGGGACTACGGGCAGTACGAGGGCCGGACCGGCCCGGACATCCGCGCCACCGACCACCCCGGCTGGCTGATCTGGCGCGACGGCGTGCCCGGCGGCGAGAAGCTCTCCGAGGTGGCCGCCCGGGTGGACGCCTTCCTGGCCGGGCTCAACGAGGAGCACGGCGTCCCCGAGCCGGACACCACCGTCATGCACTGCGCCGACCGGGACGTGGTCCTGTTCGCCCACGGCCACCTGCTGCGCATCCTGACCGCCCGCTGGCTGGGCCTGCCGCCCGAGTTCGCCCAGCGCTTCAAGCTCGGGACGGCCGCCCTGTGCGTGCTGTCCTGGGAGTACGGCGCCCCGGCCGTCGAGGTCTGGAACGACCTGTCCCACCTGGAGGGGGCGGCCGCCGGGCACTGACGGCCGGCTGGGCGCACTGACCGCCCGTCGGGCGTTGGATCACCCCGGCGGCTCCGGGCCTCAGGCCGCCGCCGCCAGGTCGTACCCGGCCAGGAACCGGCGCACCTCGGGCACGGCGGCGTGCGGGCGCAGCCGGTCGGCGGTGTCCGCCAGCATGCTCCGGATCCGGGCCGAGCGGACCTCGCCGAACAGCGCCACCGCGGCCGAGCCGTGGTGCGCCGCACCCGCCAGGTCCCCCCGGCCGAGCCGGTCGTGGGCCAGTTCGGCGGTGTACAGCACCCGGTTGCGGACGAAGTGCGGCTCCTGAAGCGCCATGGCCAGCCCGGCCTGCTCGCTGGCGCGGTCCCAGTCGCCGAGCGCGGACCAGCACTGCGACTGCAGCCCGGCGATCTCGGCCTCGCCGAAGAAGGACATCCACTCCGGATCGGCCTCGGCGGGGCCGCGGTCGAACAGCGTGTACGCCCGGGCGAGCGCGCGTTCACAGGCGGCGCGGTCCCGCAGCAGGGCCCAGCCGCCGGCCTCGCGCATGGCCAGCAGGGCGAGCAGCCGGTCGGAGTCCAGCTGCCGGGCGGCGGCCTGCCCGGCCTGGGCGGCGCGCAGCGCCTCGCGCGGCCGGCCGGCGTCCCGGGCGAGGAAGGCGCTGTTGCAGAAGACGTGCGCCTCCAGGGCGGCGTCGCCGGCCATCCGGGCGGTGGCGAGCGCCTCGGCGTAGAGCGAGCGGGCGTCCCCGAGTCGGTTCGAGTCGTGTGCCAACCAGCCGACGGAGATGGCGAGTTCACCGGCCCCGGCCTGGAGCCGGCGCTCCGTCTCGGTGCTGTACTCGCCCTCGTTGAGCAGCACGTACGCGGTGCGCAGCGACTGCCCGGCCAGCTCGAACAGGGTGTCGCCGCCGCAGACGTCGTCGGCCAGCCGGATGTCCCGGACGGCCTGTTCGACACCGAGCACCTCGGCGGAGCCGACCCGGCGCGGCGGCGGTACCGGCCCGGGTCGGCCGGGGACGATCCCGCCGGTGCCGAACCCGGCGCCGCCGAAGCCGGTGGTGCCGAAGCCGTCGGCACCGGGCGTTCGGGGGTCGAACCCGCCGGTGCCGAGCAGGCCCGGGGCGGTGGCGCCACCGGTGGCGTGGTCGGCGACGGCCGCGGCGGGCCGGTCGATGCCGATCACGGTGGCCAGCGCGGTCGAGCCGCCGGCCAGGAACGTACGGCGACGCACGTCGTCGTTCTCCTCGTCGAGACAGGGCGATCCATCGGGCCCCCGGGGCACCGCGCCGGCCCTCGGCCACGGGGGCCCGTCGGGACCGGCCGGATCCGCGTACGGCGAGGCAGCGTACGGGAGTTGAGTGGAGAGCGGTGAGCGCGGGGCGGGCACGGACGGGAACGCCGGGTGGAGCGGGGGTGCGTCGGCCCTCCCGCCGCGGCCGTCCACTGCGCGGCGGCGGACGGCGGTGCGGGGGGAGAAGCCGAGGTCGGTGAGCGTGCGGTCCGGCCACATGTGCCGGAAGACCCGCTCGTAGGCGTAGTTGGGGCAGCGGATCTCACCGGACTCGACCCGCCCGACGTACCGGGCGTCGCAGGACACGTGCTCGCCGATCTCGCGGGCGGCCCGGCGCACGGCCATGGCGAACTCGCCGGGTGAGCGGTCGCCGCGCAGCGCGCGCATCACGGTGTTGGGGGACGGGCGGGTCGGCTCGGCCGGTGGGGTGGCTGCCATAGCCACCGACAGTACCGGCCGTCACCGACCGACCACAGCCGGTGTGCGGGCGATGTGCGGTCAATTCGGTACATAGCGGGCGTTGTTGCGGAGATCCGCCATGAAATGCCATGCCTTGCTGTAAGGCGCCCCGTGGCCTGGGCCGCCCGCACCGCGTTGTCCTGATACGTGGAAGCCCAGGTCGCCGCCCCGGCCCGCCGCCCGCCCCCAGGCGGCCCCCACCTCCCCGGCGGCATCGCTTCCGACCCGACGAGGTACAGGAGGGCCCGTGATGGCCACCGGACTGCCGCAGTACCGACCCGTCGCCGGAGGTGTGCTCGCCGCGGCCGCCCCCGCCCTGCTCCCCGAACCCGCCGACGACCGGATCCCCGGCCGGGGCCCGGTCGAGGGCGGCCGGGCCCCCTGCGGCGCCCGCCACCCGGGCCACCGGCTGGGCGACCGCCGTGGTGACCGGCTGGGTGACCACCTCGGTGACCGCGTCGGCGACCGCCTCGGCGAGGCGGCCGAGGACACCCTGGTCACCACCTACGACACCGTGACGGTCGCCCTGCGCCACGGCCTGGAGGCGGTCGACATCCTGCGCCTGCGCCGCGCCTGCGGCGCCGTGCTGCAGAGCCGCAACGGCAGCACCGTCGCCTTCCTCGTCCCGGCCGGCACCAGCGACAGCTGGCACCTGCCCGGCAGCTCCTGTACGGCCGGCGCCCTGCTGCCCGCCGCCACCGACCCGCGCTGGGTGATCCCCCCCGCCGGCACCACCCGCCCCAGCCGCCCCACCGACGCCTGGGTCCTGCGCTCCGCCCTGTGCGAGGCCGCCTGCACCCTCACCGCCGGCGGCCTCGGCCCGTTCTAGCGGGCGTGCCGTGCGGATCCCGCCGGGCCGGTGTGCCCGGACCCGCCCCTCCGGCCGGATCCACCCAGCACGCCCCGCGGCCCTGGCGGCCGCCGCCGACCCCTCGACGGGCGCCGCGGCCGCTGCCGACCACGCGGCGGACACCGCTGACCTGCGGGGTCGCCCCGTCCGGTGGTGCGGCCCGGCGGCGATAATGGCCGCCATGGGACGAAGCAGCAGGGCCACCCGTGGTGCCGACCGCAGCACCGGCCGGGCCGCCGAGCGCGGCCGGACGGCGGCCGAGGCCGAGCCGACCGCCACCGGCCCCGGCGGCCGCACCCACGCCCAGGGCCCGCTGACCCGCCCCGTCGGCTCCGGCCTGGCCGAACTGCGCCCCGACCGCGACCGGTCGGCCGCCTGGTCGCTGCTGATCGACGGCGCCCCGCAGTCCCTGGTCGACCTCGCCGACCCCACCCACCTCGGCTTCGAGTACCAGCGCCGGCTCGGCCACCTGATCGACCTGGTCGCCCCGCCCGGCCGCCCGCTCACCGTCCTGCACCTCGGCGGCGGCGCCCTCACCCTGGCCCGCTACGTCGCGGCCACCCGGCCCCGCTCCCGGCAGCAGGTCGCCGAGATCGACACCGCGCTCACCGAACTCGTCCGCACCGAACTCCCGCTGGAACGCGGCTGGCAGATCAAGGTCCGCGGCGCGGACGCCCGCAGCGTGCTGGA
Organism: Kitasatospora sp. NPDC097643; assembly: GCF_040302625.1. Lineage (NCBI taxonomy): Bacteria > Bacillati > Actinomycetota > Actinomycetes > Kitasatosporales > Streptomycetaceae > Kitasatospora > Kitasatospora sp. NPDC097643. The sequence continues at coordinate 204,652 of NZ_JBEOSA010000002.1, forward strand.
ACGCGCCCCCGAGGGCGGCGTGGACCTCGTCATCGCCGACGTCTTCTCCGGCGCCCGGACCCCGGCGCACTGCACCACCGTCGAGTTCGCCACCCTCGCCGCCCGCGCCCTCGCTCCCGGCGGCTGGTACACGGCCAACATCGCCGACGGCTCGGCCCTGACCTTCGCCCGCTCCCAGATCGCCACCCTGAGCGCGGTCTTCCCGGAACTGTGCCTGGTCGCCGACCCCGCCGTCCTGCGCGGCAAGCGCTTCGGCAACCTCGTCCTCGCCGCCGCCCACACCCCCCTCCCGATCGCCGACCTCACCCGCCGGGTCGCCTCCGACGCCGCCCACGGCCGGGTCGAACACGGCCGCCCCCTCGCCGACTTCGCCGCCGGCGCCACCCCCACCACGGACACCACCGCCACCCCGTCCCCAGCACCGCCCCCGGGCGTCTTCCACTGACCCCTGGGGCTCGGGCGTCCTGGACGCGTCACGCTTCGCAGTCCCGTCGCGGACTTCGCCGCCGCCGTGCCCGGGTGTTCCGCTGCCCCCGCGCCTCTCACCTACCGGTGCGTCGCGCTCCGCCGCCACGGCCCCCACCCCTTCCCCGCCCCCGGGCGTCTTCCGCTGCCCCGCGCCTCTACCTTCCGGTGCGCCGTGCTCCGCCCGCCCCGTGCCGTCGGCAAATCCGCTGGCGGTGCGCCGAGTTGCGGCTGACAATGGCCGCCACCGTCCGGAATCCGGACGTGGTCGCCGACCGAGGGGATGCCATGCACATCAGACCGGCACGACCGGACGAGGCGGAGCTGCTCACCAAGATCGCCCTGCGGTCCAAGGCCTACTGGGGCTACGACGAGGCCTTCATGGCCGCCTGCCGCGACGAACTGACCGTGGACGCCGCGACGATCGGCCGCATCCACGCGGTGGTGGCCGAGGACGGCGAGCGGGTGCTGGGCTTCGCCACGGTGGTCGGCGCCCCGCCGCAGGGCGCGTTGGACATGCTCTTCGTCGAGCCCGAGCACATCGGCCGCGGCATCGGCCGGGCGCTCCTCGACCACGTCCGCGAGCACGCCGAAGGGCTCGGCTTCCGCCGGCTCCTCATCGACGCCGACCCGAACGCGGAGCCGTTCTACCGGGCGATGGGTGCCACCCGGATCGGCTCCACGCCGTCCGGCTCGATCCCCGGCCGGGAACTCCCGCTGCTGGCGCTGGACCTGGCTGCGGAGACGGCCGCGCAGGCCTGAGCCGCTCAGGCCTGCGCCCGATCAGTGCCCGCGGGGAAGCCCGCGGTGCTTGCACATGGCCGCGCCGGTCAGCAGCAGTCCGGCCGCGATGGGGGCGAGGACAGCCGTCGCGGTGCTGCCGGCCCCGTCGTCCACCGCCGTCACGGTGGCCGTGTCGCTGAGGGCGAGGGTTTCCGGCGTCCCGGTGCCGACCGGTACGGGGGTGGTGCCGCCGGCCCGGCCGGAGGCAGTGGCCGGTCCAGGTGCGCCGTGCCCGTCCCGCGCCGCGTTCTCCCGGGCCGGGGGAGCAGCGCCCGCCCCGGTCGGTCGCGCGGTGGGTGCGGGGGCGCCCGGGTGGCCGGGGCGGCTGCCGCTGCCGCTGTGCGGGGTGGTGGCCGGTGCGGCCGGTTCGCCGTTCCGGGGAGCGCGGGTGTCGGCGGGGTGGGCCTGGGCGGGCACGCTGCCGAGCAGGCCGGAGGCGATCGCGAAGGCGTCGGGGACGGCCGCCCGCTGGCCCGGCAGGGGCAGTCCGCCGGCGCGGATCCGGTCCTGGAGGACTCCGCCGACGGCGCCGGGGACGGTGTCGGGGGCGCCACCGGTGCCGGTCAGTTCCCCGACCAGCCCGGGGGTGTGGGCGGTCTGTCCGGCTGGCTGGTGCCCCGGTCCGGCTGACGTTCCGTCGTGCGCCGGGCCGTCGTGCGCCGCCCCACCGACCGCCTCACCGGCGCCCGTCCCGTCGACCGCCGCCCCACCGACTGCGGTACCCCCGCCCAGGGTGCGTCGGACGGTGGGGTTCGCCTGTTCCGGCAGCGGGTCGGCGGCGGCGTACGCGCCGGTGGCGCCGAGGCCCCAGAGCTGTGCGAGCAGGGCCCCGCCGGCCGCGACCGCGCGCGGGCGGGGCAGCCACCGGCCGGGCGTGCGTCGTGCGCGGGCGACGCCGCGGGGGGCGGGTTCCTGGGGCCTGCTCGCGTGATTGGCTCGCACGTGAGTTGAGAACGAGCGGACGGGGTGTGAGGTCACGCCCGCCGTCACGGACAGTCATCGTGCGAGTTGCCCCGGGGCCGGAGCCCCGGGGCCACCGACCGCCGGGCGGTCAGGAGTTGGGGCGCAGGGTCCAGGTGACGGTCATCACACCGGTGACGGCGCCGTCGGCCCGGGTGATCTCGACGGTGACCGGGAACTCGGGGCGGCCGCCGGCGTCCAGCTCGGCGACGACCTCGGCGGCGGGGCGGCCGAGCACGGCGGTGGCGGTGACATCGCCCATGGCGAGCTTCTTGTACGCGATCTCGGCGTTCACGGCGAGCGGCACGGCCCGCGAGAGCTGGTCGCCGAAGGCGGCGAGCACGATGCAGCCGCTGGCGGACTCGGCGAGGGTGAACATGGCGCCGGCGTGCGGTCCGCCGACGTGGTTGTGGTACGCGGGCTGGTCGGGCAGCCGGAGCACGGCGCGCTCGGGGGTGGTCTCCAGGTACTCGAGCTTGAGGGTGTGCGCCATCGGCACGGTGGAGTCGAGCAGCTGGCCGATCGAAGGAGTCGTCATGGCGACGATGTTACTAGCCGGTAGCTTCGGGCGGCAGGCCAGGCGAGGGGAAAACCCGAACCGTCCTGGCGGCGCGGAGAACTGAGGGAACGCGAAAACGCCCGAGGGGCCGACCTCTTGAAGAGATCGGCCCCTCGGGCTCTGGGGTGAGTGACGGGACTCGAACCCGCGACCACCTGGACCACAACCAGGTGCTCTACCAACTGAGCTACACCCACCATCTGTCCGGTCCGTTCCCGCTCTCGCGTTCCCGTTCCGACAGGAAGAACTCTACAGGATCCGAGAGGGTGCTCGCGCCAGGGTTTCCGCCGGGCGAACGCGGGCACCCCCGCGAACCCCGCGGAGGTGCCCCACCGGCCCGGCCGGGCCGGTGGTCGCGCCGGTCAGTCCGTCGCGGCCTGGTACTTCTCGGCAATGGCACGCGCGGTGTCGGTGTCCGGACCGGGCTGCGGGACGAACACCGCCTCGCGGTAGTACCGCAGTTCGTCGATGCTCTCGCGGATGTCGGCGAGCGCCCGGTGGTTACCGCCCTTCTGCGGGCTGTTGTAGTACGCCTTCGGGTACCAGCGGCGGGCCAGCTCCTTGATCGAGGAGACGTCCACGATCCGGTAGTGCAGGTGCTTCTCCAGCGCGGGCATGTCCCGGGCCAGGAAGCCGCGGTCGGTGGCCACCGAGTTCCCGCACAGCGGCGTCCGGCCGGCCTCGGGCACGTGCTCTCGCACGTACGCGAGCACCCGCGCCTCGGCCTCGGCCAGCGTCACGCCGTGCTCCAGCTCGTCCAGCAGGCCGGAGGCGGTGTGCATCGCGCGCACCACCTCGGGCATGTTCGCCAGCGCCTCCGCCGGCGGGCGGATGATGACGTCGACACCCTCGCCGAGGATGTTCAGCTCGGAGTCCGTCACCAGTGCCGCGACCTCGACCAGGGCGTCCTGGTCGAGGTCGAGGCCGGTCATCTCACAGTCGATCCATACCAAACGGTCATTCACGCAACTCACCCTACGGCGCGATCACGCGCCGCGGGCACCGGTGGAGCCGAGCGGGGTGCCGGGGCATGGCCCTCGGCCCGGTGCTCGTCGGCGCCGGGGTGGGCGCCGTGACCGTCCGGATGCTCGCCGTCCCGGCCGGTGCGGGCCGGGTGGCCGTCGCGGGCCGGACGGGCCTCGCGCGCCGCACGGGCACCGTCCGCGGCCCCGGCCCGGCCGCCCTGCGGACGGACCTGCGGCACCCGGGCCTGCCGTCCCCGCAGCTCGCCCGCCCCGGCCGCCGGCTGCCCGGCGGGGGACGGGGCCGCACCCCGGCCGCCGGCCGCGCCGTGACCGCGCGCGGCGGAGCCCGCCCCGCCGCCCGGCTCGTCGGCGGGCCGCTCGCCCGCGCTGCGGTGCCCCTGGCCCTGGCCGCGCGCCCCCGGCTGGGGGAGCCCGTCCTCGGCCGCCGCGTGCTCCGCGGTGCGTGGCGGACGCCCCGCCCCCGGCCCGGCCTGCGGCGGCACCAGCGGCGGCCGCGCCGGACCGCGCCCCGCACCCTGCTGCCCGGGGTGCGGAGGCTGACCGGCCGGCTGGTGCGGGTACGGCTGCCCGGCGCGGGCGTGGAACGCCTGGGTGGCCGGCGCCCCGGCCTGTCCCGGACCGAACGGACCGGGCTGACCGTGCGGGCCCGGCTGTCCGTGCACGACCGGCACCGGCTGGCCGTGCTGGCCGTGCTGCGCGTGAGCCCCGGCCGGTACCGGCGCTCCGGGCACGCCCTGGCCGGGGTGCCCGAGGTGTCCGGCCATGCCGGGGTGCGCCGGCTGCCCGCCGTGCGCCCCGCCGAACGGCACCCCGTTCGCCGCCGCGGCCGCGGTCGCCGCCGCGTGCGGCAGGGCGCCGGGCAGCCGCAGGTCGCCGCCGTGCGGACCGGCCGGCGCGGCCGACTGCGGCCCGGGCCGGCGCGCCCGGTAGCTGGTCCGGTACGCGGCCGGGGACACCCCGAGCTGACGGCGGAAGTGTCCGCGCAGTGCCACCGGCGAACGGAACCCGCACCGGCGGGCGACGTCGTCCACCGACAACTCCGAGGTCTCCAGCAGCCGCTGTGCCTGGAGCACCCGCTGGGTGATCAGCCACTGCAGCGGCGCGCTGCCGGTGAGCGTGCGGAACCGCCGGTCGAAGGTGCGACGGCTCATGTAGGCGCGCGCCGCCAGCACCTCGACGTCGAACTGCTGGTTGAGGTTCTCCAGCGCCCAGGTGACCACCTCGGCCAGCGGGTCGTTGCCGATCTCCTCCGGTAAAGACTGATCGATGTACTGGGCCTGTCCACCGCCGCCGCGACGGCTCGGCACCACCAGACGGCGGGCCAGCGCGTTGGCCGCCTCGGCGCCGTGGTCGCTGCGCACCACGTGCAGGCAGAGGTCGATGCCGGCGGCGGTGCCGGCCGAGGTGAGCACGTCGCCGTCGTCGACGAAGAGTTCTCGCGGGTCGACGTGCACCCGGGGGTACCGCTTGGCCAGCGTCGGCGCGTACATCCAGTGGGTGGTCGCCGGGCGGCCGTCGAGCAGACCGGCGGCGGCGAGCACGAAGGCGCCGGTGCAGAGTCCGATGATCCGGGCCCCCTCGTGGTGGGCCTTGCGCAGGGCGGTGATCGCCTCGACCGGCGGGGGCTGCGAGATCGAGCGCCAGGCCGGTACGACGATCGTGCCGGCCCGGGCGAGGGCCTCCAGACCGTACGGCGCGGAGAGGGTCAGGCCGCCGGTGGTGGCCAGCGGGCCGTCCTCGCCGGCGCAGACCAGCAGCCGGTAGCGCGGCACACCGGCATCCTGGCGGTCGACCCCGAAGACGGAGAGCGGGATCGAGCTCTCGAAGATCGGGGCCCCGCCGAAGATCAGCACCGCGACGGTCTCCCGGCGGCGCCGGCCCGACAGCTTGCGGGGTGCGTTCGCCACCACCGGGGTCGCGGAGCCGTTCGCGCCGGCCCCGCCGCCGTGGCCGAGCGGCCCGTGCCCGGCGGCGCCGAGGGCGAGGCTGCCGAGCGACCCGGCCGGGCCGCCGGGGAAGCCGGGGCCGCCGGACGTGCCGTTCGGGCCGGGGATGCCGTGCGCCCCGGTGTAGCCGGAGTAGGCGGAGTGGGCGGAGTACTCCGAGCCGTAGGGCGGACCGGGGTTGACGAGGCCTCGGCCGGCGACCGGTCCGCCGTGCTCGGCACCGCCGAAGGCGGCCGAGGGGCCGGCGACGGCGCCGGGGGCGGGCGCCGCGGGGTACGTGGGATGCGTGGCGGCGCCCGAGTGGCCCGGGGTGCCGGAGGTGCGGGTGGTGGCGGCGATCGCGGAGGTGCCAGTGCTTCTCGCGGTCCGACCCGCGATGCCGGCCACCGCCTGGCCGCTGTCAGGACCCGCGTCGCTCCTGCTCACCCTGCTCAAGGCGCTCAAGCCCCCTCGGTGGTGTGGTGTGGGTGGTGCGGCACTGCTAGCCAAGATCGAAATCTATCGGGCGGACCATTGCCGTTGTGACAAGTTCACCATCCGACGCTATGTCGACATGGCAATTTGGCGTGATGCATTCGATCACGAAGCGTGGCACCCGTCGACCCTTCTGGGAAGAGGGCCGGTGCAACGGTGGCTGGTTGTCGCAGGACCGGTCCTGGGGCGTCCGGCTTCCGCGCGCCCGGTCGGCGGGTCTGGGCTGCGGATTTGCCCAAGGAGGAGGGATCCGCGCGAAATTGACCGAAAATCGGCGGTGCACGAGAGGGCGCACGAGCCGGCACCGTGCGCCTCCCAGGCTTCATCCGGCCAGGGCCGGGGCGGCGGAAGCGGGGTGCGGAAGCCGGCGTTACGGTCCTGCTGTGAACACCCTCAGCCGGCTCGAACAGGCCAACGACAATGCCGCCGCCTTCTGGCTCGCCCAGGCCCGCGCGCACGGTTGGCAGTCCAGTACCCGCCGGGGCTGGACGGCGGTCCGCTGCGCCCGGACCCCGGACGACCCGCACCGCTTCGTGGTCACCCGCCCCTACGCCGAACCAGCAGCGGTGGAAGAGGAGTTGGTGGCTGTCCTGGACGCCTGGGCGACCGTCCGCTTCACCGTGGAGGACCCGTACGGCGGGCTCGACCTGGGCCACCTCGGTGCCGACCGGACGTCGGTCATGCCGGTGATGACCCGGGAGCCCGGCCCGGTCGAAGGCGCCACCGCGGTACTCCCGGCGGTCTCCGAGGCGTACGGCGGCGGTTCACTGACGGTCGATGAGGCACTGGACGGCGACACCTTCGCGCAGGTCGAACGGGCCGTCGTCGACGGCTTCCCGCTGCCCAACCGGCAGCCCTGGACCCGTGGCGGCGCGCTCCCGGAGCAACTGCTGGGCGACCCCGGCTGCCGGGCCTGGCTGGGGCGCGTCGACGGTGTCACGGCGGGCGCCTGCCTCACCTTCGACGACGGGCGGGCCACCGGGGTGTACTGGGTCGCCACCCTGCCCGACCAGCGCGGCCAGGGGGTGGCGCGCGCCGTCCTGCGGACCGCCCTGGCCCACGCGCACCCCGACCGCCCGGCCACCCTGGTCGCCACCTCGCAGGGCGAACCGCTCTACCGCACCCTCGGCTTCACCGAACAGGCCCGCACCTGCTGGTGGACCCGCGCAGCCGTGGACGACTGACGGCCGCCGGCTGACGGCTACGGCCGCCGGCGCCCGACGGCCGTTCGCTTCCCGGACGGCCGCTACCCGGCCCCTGTTCCATCACCCCTCGTACGGACGGCCGTTGGGCGCACCACCGGGGTGCCGGGCCGGCCGTCCGCACCCGAGCCCGTACCTGAGCCCGGCCCCCCGCCTGCCCCACGGCTATCCCACGGCTTGTCCCGGTGCCGTGCCCGCCGCCGAGCGCGCTTCGGCGATCACGGCAAGCTCACTGGAGCGGTTTCGGACATCCGAACCCGTTCCCGGGCCCGTCCCCCGGCCCGCGTCGCCGGCCGTCCCGGCGAACAGGGGAACGGGTGCACAGGGGCTGTCCGGGGCGGCCGTCATCGGACGTGCGCCGGACCGCGCGCCGCGGAGCGCCGTCGCGCGCGCCGCCATCCCGGCGGACCGCTGTCGGGCCGGACCGCCCGCGCGGATGCCCGGCCGGGGGGACGGCGCGCCGCGGGCCGCGAGCACCTGCCCGACGGCCTCCGGCAGACCGGCCGCCTTCAGCGTCGGCCGGTAGCCGGCCTCGGCCCAGGGGCGGCCGTGGTGCAGCCAGACGCTGCGCAGCCCGGCCAGCTCGGCCCCGGCGATGTCGGCGGGCGCGTGGTCGCCGATCATCCAGGTGCGCGTCGTCCAGCCCCCGGTGGGCGCGACGCCGCACCGCCGGGCCGCTATCTCGAAGATCAGCGGGTCCGGTTTGACGCAGTCGGCCTCCTCCGAGATGACCCACCCGTCGACCAGTGGCCCCAGCCCGGTCCGCTGGATCTTCTCCAACTGCGGCCCGGTGCCGCCGTTGCTGACGATGCCGAGCGTCCACCCGGCCGCCCGCGCCGCCCGCAGCGCGTCGACGTGCCCGGGCGGGCAGTGGATGTGGGAGTTGATGCCGTGTCGGTAGTGCGCGAGCAGGAACTCGGCGGAGACGTCCAGGCCGTAGCGGCGCCGGACGGCGGACAGTACGGTGCTGCGCGGCACGTAGCCGCCACCGTCGAGGGTGACGAACCAGTCGATGTCGCCGGGCGGAAGGTCGCGTTCGGACAGGAACTCCTGCGCCCAGGCCCGGAAAGCGGCGTCCCTGGGGAGCAGCGTGTTGTCGAGGTCGAACAGGAGCAGGGGCATGCCGAGCATGGTGCCAGCGGCCGCGCCTATGCACTTGGCAAATGCCAAACAGCGTCGCGAAGCCGTGCGAAGTGGCTGGATCGGGTTCCACGGCGCGTTGGGCGGGTGGGACCCGCCGGGCCGGTCGGGGCCGACGGGGCTGGTGGGGTGTGACAGTTCGCGACGCCCCGCAACGGATCGTCGCCGATCCATGACAGTCCGGTCACGGTGTTCCGCTGGCCTGTTGCGTCACCCGGTCCGCTCAGTCAAGCTCCAGAGAACCTCCTTTCTGGAGGGGGCGCGATCGCCTTCGGGCAGGGCGCACTGCCACCGGCGGGCGCATCCCCCTTTCGCGGGAACAACGTCGCTCCGGGGCCTTGCCGCTGGGCGGCGCCACGCGCCCGTCGTACTCTGAAAGGAACAGGTCACATACGGTGCTGCGCGGCGCAGACCGACGTCATCCCGTGGGCGGGCCTGCTGCCCGGGCAGCGTTGTCCTCTCCTGTCGGCCCCTCTCCCTCGAAGAGCCGTGAGCCATGGCTGGTTTTGAGTTCTCCCGACCGGTGGAACCGGACGCGCCCCGCAGTACGGGTGCAGGGACCGGGAGAGACGACGGCCGTGCGGACCCGGGCCGGGACGGCGGCCGAGGCCTCGCGCGTGCCGTGCGCAACATCGCCCGACGTGGTCGGCCCGGCCCACGCCAGCGGCGTGGCGAGCCCCCGGCCGGCCCTGTGGAGCCTCCGGTGACGGGCCGCCCGGGCCCTGGCGGCGACCGCCCGGAGACATCCGGCCCGATCGGTGACCTGCCCACCGAGTCGACCACCCAGGAGGCGGCCGGGCGCTCGCTCGACCCGGTGTTCCAGCACGGTGTGGTGGTCGGCTTCGACGGCTCCCTGTCGAGCGAGCGCGCCCTCGCCTACGCGGTGGGCATGGCGCGTCGCTCACAGTGCGGCCTGGTGATCGTGCACGTCGCCAACCGCCTGCCCGCCACGGTCTGGGCGGGCTGCGAACCTCCCGTCTTCGTCGATCTCCCCGACCACCGGACCGAGGTCCTCGGTCTGGAACTCGCCTGCGCGGACTTCCTTTCCGGGGTGCCGTGGATCCTGGTGGAGCGGGGCGGGGACATCTGCCACGAGATCGAGGAGGTCGGCCGTGAGTACGCCGCCGACGCGATCGTCGTCGGCACCACGCACGGCCTGCTCGGCAAGCTCTTCGGTTCGGTCTCCGGCCGGCTGGCGCGGCGCGCCAACCGCCCGGTGATCGTGATCCCCTGACCGCGCGGTCGTTCCGGCCCTGACCGCGTGCTCGTCCCGGGCCTGACCGCGCTGGTCGCTCAGGCCCTGACCGCGAGCTCGCTCAGGACGAGACGCCGAGCTCCCGGGCGATGAGCATGCGCTGAACCTCCGACGTGCCCTCCCCGATCTCCAGGATCTTGCAGTCGCGCCAGAACCGCGCGACCGGGAACTCGTTCATGAAGCCGTACCCGCCGTGGATCTGGGTCGCCTCGCGGGCGTTGTCGACGGCGGCCTCCGACGAGTACAGCTTCGCGATAGCGGCCTCCTTCTTGAACGGTTCGCCGTGCAGCAGCCGGGAGGCGGCGTCCCGCCAGGCCAGGCGGGAGGTGTGGGCGCGCAGCTCCATGTCGGCAAGCTTGAACTGGATGGCCTGGTTGGCGCCGATCGGCCGGCCGAAGGCCCGGCGCTCGCCGGCGTACTTGACGGACTCGTCGACGCACCCCTGGGCCAGGCCGGTGGCCAGGGCCGCGATCGCGATGCGGCCCTCGTCGAGGATCCGCAGGAACTGGGCGTAACCTCGGCCACGCTCGCCCAGCAGGTTGGCCGCGGGAACGCGGCAGTCGGTGAAGGACAGTTCGCGGGTGTCGGATGCGTTCCACCCGACCTTCGAGTACTTCTTCGAGACCTGGAACCCCGGGGTCCCGGTGGGAACGATGATGGAAGAGATTTCGCGCGTCGGCGAGCGGAATTCGCCTTCTTCACTCGAACGAGCGATCGGTTCCGTGAGGGCGGTGACGGTGACCAGTCCGGTGATGTCGGTGCCGGAGTTGGTGATGAAGCACTTGGTCCCGTTGATGACCCACTCGTCGGTGGTCTCGTCGTACCGCGCGGTGGTGCGGGTCGCCCCGGCGTCCGAGCCGCCCTCGGGCTCGGTGAGGCCGAAGGCGCCGAGGAGTTCGCCGGAGGTCAGGCGGGGCAGCCACTCGCGCTTCTGCTCCTCCGTCCCGAAGCGGTAGATCGGCATCGCACCGAGCGAGACGGCGGCCTCCAGGGTGATCGCCACCGAGGAGTCGACGCGGGCGAGTTCCTCCAGCGCGATGCCGAGGGCGAAGTAGTCGCCGCCCATGCCGCCGTACTCCTCGGGGAAGGGCAGGCCGAACAGGCCCATCCGCCCCATCTCGCTGACGATCTCGTAGGGGAACTCCTCCCGCTCGTAGAACTCGCCGATCTTCGGTGCGACCACGTCCTGGGCGAACTCGGCGACGGTGCGCCGCAGTTCCTCGTATTCGCTGCTGAGCCGGTGGTCGAACATGGTGATCCTCCTGGGGCCCGGCCGGGGTGGCCGCGGGCGGAAGCGGGATGACCGGCGTCCGTCTGACGGTGTGACGGTCGTACGGTCCGGTTGAGGGATGAACGTGGTGCGCGGTGCCGGCCGGCTGCGGTCGCGGACCGGCCGGCACCGGGGGAGTCGCGGGGCGGATCAGCCCCGGGAGGCGCCGAGCAGCGCCTGGACGGTGCGGGACGGGCTCGGGCGGCCGAGGCGCTCGGCCATCCAGCCGCTGGTGGCGACCAGCGCGCGCAGGTCGACCCCGGTCCGGATGCCGAGCCCGTGCAGCATCCACACCAGGTCCTCGGTGGCCAGGTTGCCGGTGGCGCTCTTCGCGTACGGGCAGCCGCCCAGGCCGCCGGCGGAGGCGTCCACCGTGGTGACGCCCTCGCGCAGCGCCGCCAGGGTGTTGCTGAGCGCCTGGCCGTAGGTGTCGTGGAAGTGCACGGCGAGCCGGTCGGCCGGCACCCCGGCCCGGGCGAAGCCGGCGAGCAGGGTGGAGACCTGGCCCGGGGTGGCCACGCCGATGGTGTCGCCGAGGCTCAGCTCCGCGCAGCCCATCTCCAGCAGCCGCACGCCGAACCCGACCACCTGGGAGACCGGGACCGGGCCCTCCCACGGGTCGCCGAAGCACATCGAGAGGTAGCCGCGGACGGGGACCCCGGCCTCGGTGGCCCGCTCGACGACCGGGCGGAACATCTCCATCGCCTCGTCCGCCGAGCGGTTGAGGTTGCGGCGGGCGAAGGTCTCGGTGGCGCTGGCGAACACCGCGATGTCGGTGGCGTGGTGGGCGAGCGCCCGGTCGAGGCCGCGCTCGTTGGGCACCAGCACGGGCAGTCGCAGGCCGGGGTGACGCTCCGGCAGGTCGGCGAGCCGGGGCATCAGCTCCTCGGCGTCGGCCAGCTGCGGTACCCATTTCGGGTGAACGAAGCTGGTCGCCTCGACGGTGCGCAGCCCGGCGGCCGCGAGCCGGGCGATGAACTCGGCCTTGACCTCTACGGGCACCAGCGAGCCCTCGTTCTGCAGCCCGTCGCGCGCTCCGACCTCGTGGATCCGGACCTGCTCGGGCAGGCCCGGGGCGCGGACCGGGTCCGGCAGGCCCAGGTCGAGCGCGTCGGGCTCGCGGGCGGGGGTGGGGGCGGTCACGACCGCACCTCCGCGGGGGCCTCGGCGTCCGCCGGGGCGGCCGGTTCGGCGCCGCCCTCCTCGGCGGGGGCGACCACGACCAGCAGCTCCTCCATCGCGACGGTGGCGCCGGCGGTGGCCCGCAGCTCGGTCACGACGCCGTCGTGCGGCGCGGCGATCACGTGTTCCATCTTCATGGCCTCCAGGACGAGCAGGGGCTGGCCCTTGCGGACCGTCTCGCCCGCCGTGGTCTTGACGACGGTGACGGTGCCGGGCATCGGGGCGGTCAGGGCGCCGTGGTGCGCGCCGGCGCCGCCGGTGCTCTCGACGACCGGGTCGTAGGCGTGCAGCGGCCAGGCGTCGCCCTCGATGCCGAGCCAGGTCACCGGGCCGGCGGGGAGTCCGGGGGTGGCGTCGACGGCCAGCGTGAAGGTCGTCTGCAGACCGTCGACGGTGACGTGCAGCCGGTCGCCGGACCGGGTCGCCCGGGCGCGGTGCACGGGGCCGCCGTCCAGCTGGAGCTCCACCTCGCGGGTGACGCCGGAGGAATTGTCAGTGGCGTCGGTTACGTTGCCCGCAGTGATCGAACGGATGCGCACCGGCACCGGATCCTGGCCGGGGGTGCGGAGTCGGTGGGTGGTCCAGGCGGGGGTGCCGCCCAGGCGCCAGCCGGAGGGAAGGGAGAACGGGTCGGTCCAGCCGTCCGGGTCGGCGGGCGGGGTGAGGTCCAGGTGCCGTGCCAGCGCGGCCGCGTAGTAGAGGAGGTGGGCAGGTGACGGTGGTTCGGCCGTCAGCGGGTCGGTCGCAGCGGCGTCGGTCCGGTGCGCGGGGTGGTCCTGGGCCGCGTTGGCCGGGGAGTACGGCGCGGCGAGCAGGGCCGGCTGCTGCTGGGCCGTCTGTTCCACCAGGCCGGTGTCCAGTCGGCCGGCGACGACGTCGGGGTGTGCGAGCAGTCGTCGGAGGAAGCCCGTGTTGGTGGTGACGCCCAGGATGCGGGTGTCGGCCAGCGCGGCACGGAGCCGGCGCAGCGCGGTCGGGCGGTCGGGCCCGTACGCGATGACCTTGGCGAGCATGGGGTCGTAGGCGCTGGTGATGACGGATCCGGGGGCGACCCCGGAGTCGACGCGCACGCCCTCGCCCTGGGGCTCGTCCAGGGTGAGGATGCGGCCGCCGGTGGGCAGGAAGTCGCGCTCCGGGTCCTCGGCGCAGATACGGGCCTCGATGGCGTGGCCCAGGAAGGAGATGTCGGACTGGCCGAAGGAGAGCCGCTCGCCGGCGGCGATCCGCAGCTGCCACTCCACCAGGTCGAGGCGGGCCGCGTCGGCGCCGACGGCGATGGCGAGCTCGGTGACGGGGTGTTCCACCTGGAGACGGGTGTTCATCTCCATGAAGAAGAAGTCCCGTACCCCCTCGGCGGGGGCGGGGGAGTCCGGGTCGATGCCGGGGACGATGAACTCCACGGTGCCGGCCCCGGTGTAGCCGCAGGACTCCGCGGCGCGTACGGCCGCGGCGCCCATCGCGGCACGGGTCTCCTCGTTGAGGAGGACGGAGGGAGCCTCTTCGATCAGTTTCTGATGGCGGCGCTGAAGGCTGCACTCGCGCTCGCCGAGGTGGACGGTGGTGCCGTGGGCGTCGGCGAGCACCTGCACCTCGATGTGGCGCGGGCGGTCGATCCAGCGCTCCAGCAGCAGGGTGTCGTCACCGAACGCGGTCCGGGCGACGCGGCGGGCCGCGGCGATCTCGGTGGGCAGCTCGGCCGGGTCCCGCACCAGGCGCATGCCCTTGCCGCCGCCGCCGGCGGACGGCTTGAGCAGCACCGGGTAGCCGATCTCGTCGGCGGCCGCGACGAGTTCGTCGTCGGAGGGCGCGGTGGCCTGGCTCCCGGGGACGACCGGGACGCCGGCGGCCCGGACGGCCTCCTTGGCGTTGATCTTGTCGCCCATCAGCTCGACCGCAGTGGGAGGAGGTCCGATGAAGGCGAGGCCCGCGTCGGCGCAGGCGCGGGCGAAGCCGGCGTTCTCGGCGAGGAAGCCGTAGCCGGGGTGAACGGCCTGGGCGCCGGTGCGGCGGGCGGCGGCGAGGATCTGGTCGGTCCGCAGGTAGGTCTCGGCGGCGGAGCTGTCGCTGCGGTCGGCCGGGCCGAGCCGCACCGCGACGTCCGCCTCGCGGACGTGCGGGGCGTCGGCGTCCGCGTCGCTGAACACGGCGACCGAACGCACGCCGAGCCGCCGCAGGGTGCGGATCACCCGGAGGGCGATCTCGCCGCGGTTGGCGACCAGAACTGTGTCGAACATGGGAGGCGTTCCTCCGGGTCGAGGGGAGCCGTACGAAGGAGGTGGAGGGTGGCGGTGGGCGGGAACGGCGCCGGCCGGGGCGGTGCGCCGGCGCCGTCGAAGTCACGCCCGGAAGGAGGGGGTCACATGCGGAAGACGCCGTAGGGCGCGGGCGCCGGGAGCGGGGCGTTGGCACAGGCGGTGAGGGCGAGGCCGACGACGGTGCGGGTGTCCATCGGGTCGATCACGCCGTCGTCCCAGAGTCGTGCGGTGGCGTAGTAGGCGTTGCCCTGACGCTCGTACTGCTCGCGGACGGGGCGCTTGAACTCCTCCTCCGCCTCGGTCGGCCACTGCTCGCCGTGCGCCTCCAACTGGTCGCGGCGGACGGTGGCGAGGACGGAGGCCGCCTGCTCCCCGCCCATGACGGAGATCTTCGCGCCCGGCCACATCCACAGGAAGCGGGGCGAGTAGGCCCGGCCGCACATCGAGTAGTTGCCGGCTCCGTACGAGCCGCCGATCACCACGGTCAGCTTCGGGACGCGGGTGCAGGCGACGGCGTTCACCATCTTGGCGCCGTGCTTGGCGATGCCGCCCGACTCGTACTGCCGGCCGACCATGAAGCCGGTGATGTTCTGCAGGAAGAGGAGGGGGATGCCGCGCTGGTCGCACAACTCGATGAAGTGGGCGCCCTTGAGGGCCGACTCGGCGAACAGCACACCGTTGTTGGCGACGATGCCGACGGGGTGGCCGTGGATCCGGGCGAAGCCGGTGACCAGGGTCGCGCCGTACTCGGCCTTGAACTCGGCGAACCGGCTGCCGTCGACCAGCCGGGCGATCACCTCGCGCACGTCGTACGGCGTGCGCGGGTCGACCGGCACGGCGCCGTACAGCCCGGCCGGGTCCACGGCCGGCGGCTCGACCGGGGTGAGCGGCCACGGCCTGGCCGGGCGCGGGCCGAGCCCGGCCACGATCGTGCGGACGATGGAGAGGGCGTGGGTGTCGTCCTCGGCCAGGTGGTCCGTCACGCCCGAGGTACGGGAGTGCAGCTCGCCGCCGCCCAGTTCCTCGGCGGTGACCACCTCGCCGGTGGCGGCCTTCACCAGCGGCGGCCCGCCCAGGAAGATCGTGCCCTGGTTGCGGACGATCACGGCCTGGTCGCTCATCGCCGGGACGTACGCGCCACCGGCCGTGCAGGAGCCGAGCACGGCGGCGATCTGCGGGATGCCCGCGGCCGAGAGCCGGGCCTGGTTGTAGAAGATCCGGCCGAAGTGGTCGCGGTCCGGGAACACCTCGTCCTGCATGGGGAGGAAGGCGCCGCCGGAGTCCACCAGGTAGACGCAGGGCAGCCGGTTCTCCAGCGCGACCTCCTGGGCGCGCAGGTGCTTCTTCACCGTCATCGGGTAGTAGGTGCCGCCCTTGACAGTGGCGTCGTTGGCGACCACCACCACCTCGCGGCCGGCGACCCGGCCGATGCCCGCGATCACTCCGGCCGCGGGCGCGGCCCCGTCGTACATCCCGTCGGCGGCCAGCGGGGCCAGCTCCAGGAAGGGCGAGGCCGGGTCGAGCAGGGTGTCCACGCGGTCGCGGGGGAGGAGCTTGCCGCGGGCCGTGTGGCGGGCGCGGGCCTTGGCGCCCCCACCGAGGGCCGCCGCGTCGAGCTTCCCGCGCAACTCGGCGACCAGGGCCTGATGCGCCTCGGTGTTGGCCCGGAAGGCCTCGGAGCCCGGGTCGACCGAGGTGCCGAGCCGGGGTGCCGGAGCGGCGGCTCCCGGCGGTACGGCACTCGGCGCCGCCGGGGCGCCGTTCGCTGCGCTGCCATGGACGCCGGCGGGTACGCCGGCGGTTGAGATGACCATTCCCAAGAGCTCCCTTGCCCTCGGCACCAGGTGGGCGGCCGGGTGCGGGTCGCCCATGATCCCCACGTTAATTAACGTTAACTTACGCGCCCAGGTTAACGGCCGATAACCCGACTGTCTACGATGGGCAGCATGCCGAACGTCCCCGCAGCCTCCGCGCTCCCACGCCGCGACCAGATCCGCCGGGAGGCCGCGCGACTGTTCGCCGCCCGGGGCTTCCTCGGCGTGGGCGTGGACGAGATCGGCAAGGCCGTGGGCATCAGCGGCCCGGGTCTCTACCGCCACTTCGCCGGCAAGGACGCGATGCTGGCCGATCTGCTGATCGGCATCAGCGAGCGCCTGCTGGAGGAGGGCCGGCGTCGGGCGGGCGGCGGCGACGGTCCGGCCGCCGCGCTGGACGCCCTGATCGGCGGCCACGTCGAGTTCGCCCTCGACGACCGCGACCTGATCACCCTGCACGACCGCGAGCTGCTGAACCTCAAGGAGGAGGACCGCCGCACCGTCCGCCGGCTCCAGCGCGGCTACGTCGAGCTGTGGGTGGACGTGGTCCGGCAGGCCTACCCGCCGCTGGCCGACCCCGGCGCCGAGCCGGTGGCCCGGGCCGCCGTGCACGCCGTGTTCGGCCTGATCAACTCGACCCCGCACAGCCTCGGCCCCAACCCGGCCCAGGGTGAGCGAACCGGCCTCCAGCGCGACGGCATGGCCGCCCTGCTGCACAGCCTGGCCCACGGCGCCTTCGCGGCGGCCGCCGACTCCGCGTCCGCCCACCACTGACCCCGCCCGGGCGGCGACCACAGGCCTGGTTGCACCCCCGCGCTCGGCTGCGACCTCGGACCCAGCTGCGCCCCGTGCCTGGTCGCGACCCCGTGCCCCGCCATGCCTGCGGCCTAGGTCCAAAGAAGGGGGCTCGCCCGCCCCGCGGCCGCTGGGCGGGTGCCGGTCCGTCCGCGACCCTGGAGGGAGGCGGGGCAAGGTGCGGGGCCGGTTCGGCAGTGCGCTCGTTCGAACGGGAATCAGCGCAGGCCGCGGGCTGTTGGCCACTCCGCCGGACCGGACGATCCGGGCTGCCCGGGCTCATTCCCCGGCGCTGTCCCGGTCGGAAAACGCCTTGGCGGCCACCCGACGAGATGATTAGACTCCCTAAATATGCCTGAGACTCACGGATCCATGGTGGAGCGTTCCCCGAGCGACTCACCGGCCCCCGGCCAGACCCCGGAGACGGCCGGCCAGAGACCGCAGATCCCCGACGACCCCCGGCACGCCAGCTGGCTGCGCCGCCTGATGGGGTACTGCCGGCGCTCGCGTCGCAGCGTGCTGCTCGCCTTCGGTGCCTCGCTCCTCGGCATGGCGGTCACCTCGCTGATGCCGCTGATCACCAAGGTGATCATCGACGACGTCATCACCGCGCACACCCGCTCGCTGGCCCCCTGGGCGGTGCTGCTGCTGCTCGCCGCCGCCGTGGTCTTCGGCTGCACCCAGGTCCGCCGCTACTACGGCGGCCAGCTCGCCGTCGACGTCCAGCACGACCTGCGCAGCGACCTGTTCCGCTCGCTCGGCCGCCTCGACGGCCACCGCCAGGACCGGCTGGACACCGGCCAGGTGGTCGGCCGTGCGACCTCCGACCTCCAGCTGGTCAACGGCCTGCTCTCGATGCTGCCGATGATGACCGGCTACCTGCTGATGTTCGTCATGTCGCTGGCCGTGATGATCTGGCTGTCCCCGCCGCTCACCCTGATCGCCCTGGTGATGGCCCCGGTGCTGTGGTGGGTCACCGGGCTCAGCCGCAAGCGCCTGTTCCCCTCCACCTGGGCCGCCCAGCAGGAGGCGGCCGCCGTGGCGGGCGTGGTGGACGGGGCGATCGGCGGCGTCCGGGTGGTCAAGGGCTTCGGGCAGGAGGCGCAGGAGCTGGACAAGCTGGAGGACGCCTCCCGCCACCTCTTCGCCGCCCGGCTCCGGTCGATCCGGCTGAACGCCCGGTACAACCCGGCGATGCAGGCCGTCCCCGCGTTCGCGCAGGTCGCGGTGCTGGCGTTCGGCGGCTGGCTGGCCGTCGAGGGCCAGGTCTCGCTGGGCACCTTCGTCGCCTTCTCCACCTACGTCGCGCAGATGACCGGCCCGGTGCGGATGCTCACCATGGTCATCACGGTCGGCCAGCAGGCCCGGGCCGGCGTGGAGCGCGTCCTCCAGCTGATCGACGAGCGCCCGCTGGTCCAGGAGCGTCCGGACGCCGTCGCCCTCGACCTGACCGCCACCCCGACCGCCCACCCGGCCGAGGGGCGCGCGGACGCCGCGCCGGCCGGAGCCCCACGCACCCCCGACGTGGCCCTGGAGTTCGACCAGGTCGAGTTCCGTTACGACCCCGAGCACCCGGCTCCCGTCCTGCACGGCCTCAGCCTGAAGCTGGCCCCCGGCGAGACCCTCGCCCTGGTCGGCGCGTCCGGCTCCGGCAAGTCGACGGTGGCGCAGCTGGTGCCCCGGTTCTACGATCCGGCGTCCGGCGCCGTCCGCCTCTACGGCCACGACCTGCGCGACCTCACCCTCGACTCGGTCCGCGCGGCGGTGGGCATCGTCCCCGAGGAGAGCTTCCTGTTCTCGGAGTCGGTCCGGACCAACATCGCCTACGGCCGCCCGGACGCCACCGACGAGCAGGTCGTCGCAGCCGCACGCGCCGCCCAGGCCGACGAGTTCGTCCGCGAGCTGCCGGACGGCTACGACACCAAGGTCGGCGAGCAGGGCATGACCCTCTCCGGCGGTCAGCGCCAGCGCATCGCCCTGGCCCGGGCGATCCTCACCGACCCCCGCATCCTGCTGCTGGACGACGCCACCTCGGCGGTGGACCCGCAGGTCGAGGCGGAGATCCACGACGCGCTGCGCTCGGTGATGACCGGCCGCACCACGCTGCTCATCGCGCACCGCCGCTCGACCCTCCAACTCGCCGACCGGATCGCCGTCCTGGACCACGGCCGGCTGCTGGACATCGGGACGCACGAGGAACTCGAAGCCCGATGTCCCCGGTACCGGGCCCTGATCACCGACCCCGAGGCCGGCAAGGCACCCCGCCACCCCGAGGCCGAGCCGACCGCGACACCGACGGCGACACCGGCCACGACCCCGGCGGGGACCCCGGCCCCCGCCGAGGCGCAGCAGGCACAGCAGGCGCCGCAGATCACCCCGGCCACCCCCGCCCTGGTCAAGGCGGCCCGCACCGCCGACCCCGACCCCGACCTGCTGGCGAAGGTCGCCGCCCTCCCGCCGGCCACCGACACCCCGGCGATCCCGCGCGCCGAGGCCGAGGCCGGCGACCCGGACTTCACCCTCCGCCGCCTGCTGCGCCCCTTCCGGGCCCCGCTCGCCCTCGCCCTCCTGCTGGTCGCGCTGGACGCCGGCGCCGGCCTGGTGCTGCCGATCCTGATCCGGCACGGCATCGACGAGGGCGTCAGCAAGGCCATGATGTCCGGGGTCGCCGTGGCCGCGCTCACCGCGCTGGTGGTGGTCCTGCTGGACTGGGTGGTGCAGAGCGCCGAGAACCGGGTCAGCGGTCGCACCGGCGAGCGTGTCCTCTACGTGCTCCGGCTCAAGATCTTCGCCCACCTCAACCGGCTCGGCCTGGACTACTACGAGCGCGAGCTGTCCGGGCGGATCATGACCCGGATGACCACCGACCTGGACTCGCTGACGTCCTTCCTGCAGACCGGCGTGGTCACCGCTGTGGTCAGCCTGCTGACCTTCGTCGGGATCTTCGCCGCACTGCTGATCATCGACGCCGGCCTGGCCCTGGTGGTCTTCGCGGTGCTTCCCCTGCTGGTGATCGCGACGCTGGTGTTCCGCAAGAAGTCCAAGGACCAGTACGAGATCTCCCGGGACCTCATCAGCACCGTCAACGCCGATCTTCAGGAGAACGTGGCCGGCATGCGGATCGTCCAGGCCTTCCGCCGCTTGGACGCCAACACCGACCGCTTCGTCGCCCGGGGCATCGCCTACCGCGACGCCCGGGTCCGCGCCCAGCTGTACATCTCGCTGTACTTCCCGTTCGTCCAGTTCCTCTCCACCGTGGCCGGCGCGCTGGTGCTGATCGTGGGCGCGTCCCGGGTCGACAGCGGCACCCTGACGGTCGGCGCGCTGGTCGCGTACCTGCTCTACATCGACCAGTTCTTCGCCCCGGTCAACCAGCTGTCCCAGGTGTTCGACGGCTACCAGCAGGCTGCGGTGGGCCTGGGCCGGATCCGCGAGCTGCTGCGCACCCCGACCACCACCGCCGAGGCGGCCGAACCGGTCCGGGTCCCCGGGAGGCTGCGCGGCGAGATCACCTTCGAGGGCGTCGGCTTCGCGTACAACGGCGGCGCGGACGGCGCGCCGGACGTGCTCACCGGGGTGGACCTGCACATCCCCGCCGGACAGACGGTGGCCCTGGTCGGGGAGACCGGCGCCGGCAAGTCCACGCTGGTGAAGCTGGTCGCCCGGTTCTACGACGCGACCGAGGGCACCGTGCGGGTCGACGGGGTCGACCTCACCCGCTACGACCTGGCGCAGTACCGCCACCGGCTGGGCGTGGTGCCGCAGGAGGCCTACCTGTTCGCGGGCACGGTCCGGGAGGCCATCGCCTACGGGCGGCCCTCGGCCTCGGCGGCCGAGGTGGAGGCGGCGGCCCGGGCGGTCGGCGCGCACGAGATGATCCTCCGGCTGTCCGGTGGCTACGACCACGAGGTGGCCGGCCGCGGCCGCAACCTCTCGGCGGGCCAGCGCCAGCTGATCGCCCTGGCCCGGGCCGAGCTGGTCGACCCGGACATCCTGCTGCTCGACGAGGCCACCGCGGCGCTCGACCTGGCCACCGAGGCGGCGGTCAACCAGGCCGCGGACCGGCTCAGCGGCGGCCGCACCACCCTGGTCATCGCCCACCGCCTGACCACCGCCGAGCGCGCCGACCGGGTCGTCGTGCTGGACCACGGCCGGGTGGTCGAGGACGGCACGCACACCGAGCTGCTCGCCCGCGGCGGGGCGTACGCCCAGCTCTGGCAGGCCTTCATCGCGGACGGACACCCGGCGGTCGAGCCCGTCGCCGCCGGGTAGCACCGCCGCGGGACGGCGCCGTGGGACGGCGCCGCCTGCTCCCGCCGCCTGGCGGCCGGTCGGCTCCGGCCCGTCAGGCGGCGATCAGCGAGGCCAGCAGCCCCGCCGCATCGATCCCGTGCGGCAGGTCGCTGACCTGCCCGTCCCCGACCTCGACCACCCGCCAGCCGGTGCCGTCGGCCCGGCTGGCGAGGTCGGTGGTGACGAAGCGACAGCCCAGCGTCCGGACCAGGGCGTGCACGCCGGTGAGGTCGGGCTCGACGGTGTCGTGCGGTGCGTCCGGATGCGGTCCGACCAGCACGGGCTCGCCGTCCAGCCACCAGACCCGCGCCTCCGCGGCCCGACCACCCCGCCCGCCCGCGGGACCAGGAGAGCTGTCCGCAGAGCCCGGACCCCCGTCCGCCCGCTCGAACTCCTCGTAGCGCCGCAGCACCACCCCACCGGCCAGGAACTCGCCCTGTAGCTCGACGAACCGCGCCACCACCCGCCCGACCGCCGCCAGGTCGGCCAACTCGGGTACGTAACAGGCCTCGTGCCACTCGTGCTTGCGCGACTTCACGTAGTCCTTGACGATCGCCGGCCCGTGCCCGCCGAGCCGGGCCACCGCGGCCGCCAGCTCCGTCGGCCCGGGCGGTGCCGGCACCCCGGTCGACGGGATCCACACGCTGGCCGGGGTCGCCCCGTCGAACACGTCGTACCAGCCCGGCAGTTCGTGTGCCGTCGCATAGCCGGCCGGGCTGGTCAGCAGACCGCAGCCGCGCGCGGTCAGCGCGGCGGCGAAGGCGGCGTACCGAGCGGACGGGAGCATCCAGCCCCGGTACCAGAGCGGCCCGCCGTCCCGGGGCACCCGCCGGACCGCCTCCTCCGCGTGCCCGGCGAGCAGCGCGTCGTGGTCGACCAGGTGGTGCTCGCCGCCCAACTCCCGCAGCAGCCGGGCCTCCCAGGCGAAGTGCGGGTCGGGCCGGCGCGGGTTGAGCGGGTCGGCGGGGAAGAGGATCGCGGGTACGGGCATGGCCGTCAGGGTACGGCCACCGGTCGCCGGTGGCGCCGGTCTCGACGGGCCCCAATTCGGACGGGCCCCAATTCGCTCGACGCCCGGAACGGCGGCTGTCAGATTGATCCGATGCGAAACCTGCTACGACCCCGCAAGCGCGTTCCCCGGCAGGCCGCCAGGACGGTGGTGCTGGACGAGAACGGCTCGGTCTTCCTGCTCCGTTCGGACAACGACGAGGTCGGCGTCCACTGGACGATGCCGGGCGGCGGCCTGGAACCCGGCGAGACCCCGGTCACGGGCGCCCGGCGCGAACTCTGGGAGGAGACCGGCTGGACCGACCTCGAACCCGGCCCGCTGCTCTGCACCTGGGAACACGACTTCACCTGGCACGGCACCCCGGTCCGCCAGCACGAGCACATCTACCTCACCACGGGGCCGCACCGCGGCCCGGTCGGTGACGTCAGCGCGGTGCACGCCGAGGACCGGATCCTCGACTGGCGCTGGTGGACCCCGGCGGACCTCGCCGACGAGAACGCCGACGCGCTCTGGCCGCCCCGGCTGCCCGAGCTGCTGACCGCCGTCCGTGCGGGCTGGGCCGTCGACGGCCGCCCGCCGGTCCCGGTCGACCTCGGCTACGTCCCGAACGCCCCGGTCGCCCGCTGACCGCACTCCGCCGCTGGTCGCACGGCCACTGTGGTCGGGAGCGCCGGGGTCGTCGGCGCCACCGGGCCCGTCCCGGGGTGTGCCCTACGGCCGTTGGCCGCGTCGGCCCCGTCCGTCCGGGCCGGTCCGCCAGCCGTGCAGGTCCAGCTCCCGGTCGTGCAGCGCGGCGGGGTTCATCAGCACCGTCAGCCGGGCGTCGGCCAGTTGCTCGACGGTGAGCCCGGTCGCGGACAGCAGCTGATCGGTCGGCACCGAGACGGCGATGGCGGGGCGCCAGGACGGCAGCACCACCAGGCTGGTGCCCCGCCCGATCCGGACCGGCTCCGCCACCACCCGGACCGGCGCCCGCTCCTCCGGGCGGCCGACGGCCTCGGGCTGGTTCGGGGTGCCGCCGATCAGGATGCCGAGCGGCGTCTCGGTGGCCGGGGCGGGCTCTCGCGCATCGCGGTTGCCCGCGGTCAGGGCCTCACCCGATCCGCCCGTTGCCGCCGCGCCGGTCGCCGCCGCGTCCGTCGTCGTGGTGCCTGGCGTCATGGTGCCCGGCGTCATCCCGACCCATGCGCCGGCCGCCGTGGACAGCGGGTCGGTGGCGGCCGTCTCCCGTGCGGCCGCTTCCTGCCCGGCGTCCGGGGACAGCGGATGCATCCGGCGCAGCCGGCGCGAGGGTGAGGGGCGCCGGGTCAGCGTGGTGCGCGGCTCCTCGCGCGCCGCGCGCAGCACCGGGACGAACCGTTCCTCCCCCGCTTCGGCCACCGACTGGTCCAGGGCGTCCGGATCACCCGAGCCGTCCGCGCTGTCCACACCGTCCGCGCCGTCCGACCGAGCCGACCCCTGCGACCACGCCGACCCCTCCGAACGAGCCGAGCCGTGCCGGGCGCCCTCGGCGAGCAGCGCCCGCACCTCCTCGACCGGCCGTCTGCACGCCGCCGCCAGCTCCTCGATCGACCGTCCCTGGGCGTGCGCGGCGCGCAGCCGGTCGCCGAGCGCCGCCCGCAGCCGGGCCGTCGTCGGGTCGCCGGCCGCCGTCGGCCTGCGCTCGGAAGGGGCGCCCGCCCGCGTCGCGTCCTCGCTCCCGCGGGGCTGCGGCACCAAGCCGTGGCGGGACCGGCCGGCCGCCCCGGCGCCCTGGCCGACGTCGGCGGCGGCCCTGGCGATCGAGCACCGCGCGGCAGCCGAGGCCGAGGCCAGGGACGAGGGCGAGGCCAAGGGCGGAGAGCCGGCACCGTCCGTCGGCGGGCCGGGCAAGGACGGGACGGTGGCGGACGGCTGGAACGAGGTCATCGGCGGGCCCTTCGGGGGACGGTCCCGACGATCCTCCCGCACCGCGCGACCAGCTCCAAGCGTCATTTCCGCGCCAGTGCGCGCTGCCCGCCGCCGCCCCTACGGGGTGTGGCGGCTCGGCTGCCGGGTGCGACGAAGGCCTCGGAGCCGCCCCGTCCGGACAGCCGGGCCGGCCCTGGTGGTCGAGGAGTGACCGACGCTAGCCTTCTCCCCATGAAGCGCTACGCGGGCCTGTGCTGGTGGCCGTCCTAGGACGGCCACCACTCACGCCTGACCAGGGCCGTCCGGGATGGACGGCCCTGCTGCGTTTCCACGGGACGGGCCCGAGCCCCGGACGGCCACCACCACCGCCGTACCGAGGAGAAACCCGATGACCACCGTGAGCACGTCCACCCCGGGCACGTCCGCCGACACCCGCACCACGTCCACCGCCGCTCCCGCCGTCCACCGCGTCCTGACCGGGGACCGCCCCACCGGCCCGCTCCACCTCGGCCACTACTTCGGGACCCTGCAGAACCGCGTCCGCCTCCAGCGCCAGGGCGTCGAGATGTTCGTCGTCGTCGCCGACTACCAGGTCATCACCGACCGGGACCTCGCCGACCGGCTCGCCGAACACTCCGAGAACCTCGTCCTCGACTACCTCGCGGCCGGCCTCGACCCCGACCGCGCCACGATCTTCGCGCACAGCGCCGTCCCCGCCCTCAACCAGCTGCTCCTGCCCTTCCTCAGCTTGGTCAGCGTCGCCGAACTGAGCCGCAACCCCACCGTGAAGGACGAGATCGCCCACTCCGACCAGGCCGCCGTCAACGGGCTGATGTTCACCTACCCCGTCCACCAGGCCGCCGACATCCTCTTCTGCAAGGCCGACCTCGTCCCGGTCGGCCAGGACCAGCTGCCCCACCTCGAAGTCGCCCGCACCATCGCCCGCCGCTTCCACGAGCGCTACCCGCACGCCGACGGCACCGCGGTCTTCCCCAAGCCCCAGGCCCTGCTCTCGGACGCCCCGCTGCTGCTCGGCACCGACGGGCGCAAGATGAGCAAGAGCCGCGGCAACGCCGTCCCCCTCGGCGCCACCGAGGACGAGACCGCCCGGCTCATCCGCGGCGCCAGGACCGACCACGACCGCCGGATCGGCTACGACCCGGTCAACCGCCCCGAGGTCTCCAGCCTCGTCCTGCTCGCCGCCCTCTGTCAGGACCGGACACCCGAGGCGGTCG
This sequence comes from Kitasatospora sp. NPDC097643, assembly GCF_040302625.1. NCBI lineage: Bacteria > Bacillati > Actinomycetota > Actinomycetes > Kitasatosporales > Streptomycetaceae > Kitasatospora > Kitasatospora sp. NPDC097643. The sequence goes on from NZ_JBEOSA010000002.1 coordinate 230,165, forward strand.
CCGACGAGCTCGGCGACGGCGGTGCCGCCGCGCTCAAGCGGACCGTCATCGAATCCGTCAACGAGTTCCTCCGCCCCCTGCGCACCCGCCGTGCCGAGCTCGCCGCCGACCGGGCCCACCTGCGGCAGGTCCTGCGCGACGGCGCCGAGCGCGCCAACGTCGTCGCCGACGCCACCCTCGCCGAGGTCAGGGCGGTGATGGGATCGGTTTGAAGCGGACGGGGCATACCAGTCCCGGCGGGCCGCGCCGGAACTGAGCGCACGTCACCCCCGCCACACCCTCGCCGCCCCGCACCCACCCCGCACCCTGGAAGGATTCCGGCCATGGACCAGCACCTGACCCCGCCCGACCGAGGGCTGACCCGCCCGCCGCACCTCCGTCCGGGGGACCACGTCGTCGTGATCGCCCCCAGCGGCCCGATCGACCCCGAGCGGCTCACCGCCGGGGCCGAGATCCTGCGCTCCTGGGGGCTGCGGGTCACCATCGCCCCGCACGTCCTCGACACCCACCCCACCCTCGGCCACCTGGCCGGGACCGACGCCGACCGCGCCGCCGACCTCCAGGACGCCTGGCTCGACCCCACCGTCGATGCGGTCATCTGCGCCCGCGGCGGCTACGGCGTGCACCGCATGGTCGACCTGCTCGACTGGGACGCGCTGCGCGCCGTCCCGCCCAAGGTGCTGGTCGGCTTCAGCGACGTCTCCTCCCTTCAGGAGGCCTTCGCCCAGCGCCTCGGCCTCGCCACCCTGTACGGGCCGATGAGCGCGGCCGGCTCCTTCATCTCCGACGGACCGACCGCCGAACACCTGCGCCGCACCCTCTTCGAACCCGAGTCGGTCACGGTGCTCACCTCGTCGAGCGCCACCGCCCTGGTCCCCGGCCGCGCCCGGGGTGTCACCGCCGGCGGCTGCGTCCACGTCCTCGCGGCCGAACGCGGCACGCCCGCCGCCCGCCCCTCCTACGCGGGAAGCATCCTGCTCCTGGAGGACGTCCACGAGCACCCGTACCAGCTCGACCGGCTGCTCACCCAGTTCCTGCGCTCCGGCGCCTTCGACGGCGTCGCGGGCATCGCCCTCGGCTCGTGGGAGGGCTGCGGGCCGCTGGACCGGGTCCGCGATGTCATGCTCGACCGCCTCGGCCCGCTCGGCATACCCGTCATCTGGGAACTCGGTTTCGGCCACGGCCCCTCCTCGCTGACCGTGCCGCTCGGAGTCCCCGCGCTCCTCGACGCCGACGCCGGGACGCTCACCCTGGAGACTCCAGCCCTCGCCCCGCGCGGGTGATTCGCGGATGACGCGCGGATGAGCAGCGCCGCCGCCCGTGAGTAGGGTGCGCGCATGAGCCAGCACGAGGACCGCCTCACCGCCCTCGCCCTCGGACTCCTCCGGGGCCCGGGCAGCAACGCCCGCACGCTCCTCGGACTTGCCGGCCCGCCCGGCGCCGGCAAGTCCACCCTCGCCCGGCACCTGGTCGCCGAGGTCGAGCGCGTCGAGGGCCCCGGCAGCGCCGCGTACGTCCCGCTCGACGGCTTCCACCTCTCCGCCGCCCAGCTGGACCGCCTCGACCTCACCCACCGCAAGGGCGCCCCCGCCACCTTCGACGCCCACGGCTACGTCGCCCTGCTGCGCCGCATCGCCACCGACCGGTTCCAGGACATCTACGTCCCCGACTTCGACCGCACCCTCGACGAGCCGGTCGCCGCCCGCCACGTGGTCCGCCCGCACGCCCGCCTCGTCGTCACCGAAGGCAACTACCTCGCCTCCACCGACACTCCCTGGCCGGACGCCCGCCGCCTGCTCCGCGAGCTCTGGTACGTGGACACCAGGGACGACGTCCGGGAGGAACGCCTGCTGCGCCGCCACCGGGACGGGGGCCGCGACGAGGCCACCGCCCGCCACTGGGTCAACGGCAACGACCACCCCAACGGCGAGTACGTGAAGGCCGGCCGCGCCCTCTGCACCCGTACCGTCCCGGGCACCGGTTTGCGTACGGCCCCGGACAGGGGTAGTGTTCTCTAGTCGCTCGGCAGGGAGCACCGGACACGCATCGGCGCGGACGGTCCCGGGGCGGCCAATCCTTGAAACACCACTTCCCAGTTCGGGCTGGGTCGCGTCGTGCCTTTTCGGTTTCGCGGCCTGGGTCTGTTTTGGCGTGTCCGTTTATATGGATTGCGGCTGGATTCGCTTTTCGGAGCGGGGATCGGCTAGAGTTTGAAACGTCGGACGGGGCGTCAAACCCCGAAAGACACCGGCAAGTTGGATGAACGAAGCCCCGGAAACGGAGCGGAAAACATCTGATAAGCTGGAAACACGAAAGAACGAAACGCCCGGAGGGCCCGCTGGAAGGCGGTCCGAAGGAAGTGTCCGTTCCTTGAGAACTCAACAGCGTGCCAAAAGTCAACGCCAGATAT